>JAJTHO010000184.1 GCA_021297975.1 Alphaproteobacteria bacterium | reverse complement strand
CTTCAATGCCAATGTTCGCCATTATCTTGCACGGTTCCGCAGGCGAACGCGCTGCTATTCAAAGTCCCTCGAGATGATTAAACTTTCTTTGCTCGTTCTTTTTGAAAATCATCTTAATCTATTTATAAATTAGCAGTCCCCAGTCAGGAGTACAACCGCATTCATCTGCGTTCCTGCCTTAAGCATCTCCGCCGTTAACGGCAAAAGAACAATTGCCAGCACCATAACGATATCTTCAACAATCAGCCAGCCAACTGCCAACTTGCCAGGTTCGCTGTCTAACAAACCTTGTTCCCCAAGGGCGCGAAGCAGCACCACTGTGCTGGCAACCGACAGCGCGAGACCAAACAATATACTGCCCTCAAGAGGAAATCCGCTTACCGTACCAACTAAGGTTCCCAGTAACGTGGCGGCCAACATCTGGAATAAGGCTCCGGGCACGGCAACACGTCGCACTCGCAGTAAATCATTTAATGAAAAGTGTAGACCAACTCCGAACATCAGCAAAATAATACCAATTTCAGCAAGCTGCTTGGCAAGCTTTACATCCGCAACAAAGCCCGGCGTATGAGGACCAATTAATACACCCGCTAAAAGATAGCCGACCAGTGTAGGCAATTTAAGTTTTTGCGCGATGTATCCCAGAAATGCTGCGGCAACAATACAACCGATGATCGTGGAAATAAGATGATACTCCGTCATGCGCTGCCTCCGTTCTGTTTGATTATCATCTTTATCACATCATTCGCTAAGTTTATAGATAGCTTGGCAAAGTGAATGCGGGCAGTGGAATAGGGATTAATGATTTTACCAGTGCTTAGCAATTTCACATGGGTTAAATTAACAAAAAGAAGACCGGGCTTTCGCCCGGCCAGTTTGTTGTAGTAAGGCAATTATTCGTATTAATATGAACTTTTTGGTTTCACATCAGCGCGGGGACGATCGTTTTCTTCCTGTTCGCGTTGTGGGTCTTTATCACTTGGGACGTTTTGCATCCCTTCGTTCGTCGCTGCAGAGTTCACTTCTTTGCTGATGTTTTTTGGCTTCATATCTGCCGCGTTCGCCAATGTATCATTTTCATGATTTTTGTTATCTGGCTTTGGGTTGTTCTGCAAAACGGAATTTTTTTGTTGTTCTGTTGATTTTTGCCCAGTCATAATCGGCGCTACCAGAGGCTTTTGTCCGGGCGTTTGTGGCTGTGGTGTGTTTAACATATCAATTCTCCTATGTTGCTAATGACTGGAGAGTAGATGCGGCAAAATTTTGAAGCGATGCGATAAAAACCAGTATTCATAAGGATGTAATAAGGTTGGGTCTTTATGGTGCGCTTATACGGCGCTGCGCTATCCCGGCTGTAATTTTATATAGAGACAGCAAGAGTACAGGCTCACTTAATGGAGAGCACTATGCACCAGACTCATTATCTTAAACGCTTTTTGATCATTGGCTTTTTTGTCATTTTCGCACACACCGCCAACGCCGCATCAACGGAAGATCTTAACAAAGATGCCAACCAAGCCTTAAATGCCATCACCAGCACCAATCCTCTTGCTGCTGAATTGGCAAAAACAGCTAAAGCAGTGTTGATTTTCCCAAATATCGTAAAAGCCGGACTCATTTTCGGCGGCGCGTATGGTGAGGGCGTTTTAAAACGCGGCGATAAGGTCGAAGGCTATTACAATTCCGTCACCGCCTCGTGGGGCTTGCAGGCCGGCGCGCAATCATACGGCTATGCGGTGTTTTTGATGACCGATAAAGCGGTTAAATACTTGCGCAAAAGCAGCGGCTGGGAAATCGGCGTTGGCCCCACGGTTGTGGTGGTGAATGAGGGCGTTGCGAAAAACCTTTCCAGCTCAACGCTTAAAGATGATGCGTATGCGTTCATCTTTGACCAGCAAGGCTTAATGGCCAGTGTCAGTATTGAGGGAACAAAAATCTCACGGATTAAAACACCGTAAGTACTTCTCCTTCAAAGCCATTATCAAAAAAAACACCCCGCAGTTTGCGGGGTGTTTCGTTATTGACGTCTTGTAAATTAACGTCGATCGCCGAACAGGCGCAGCAGTGCAAGGAACATGTTGATAAAGTTTACATACAATTGAAATGCACCGGCAATAGCCATCTTACTATTCAGCTCATGGCCATTACTTTCGTAGTAGCGCGCACGAATGTCTTGTGTTGAATAGGCGGTAATACCTGCTGATAAAAATACTATTACCGCATTCATTGCCATCATAACTGCCGTGCTTTTGAAGAGTAGATAATTCAGGGGAATAATAATGATGGCCGCAACCACTCCCACGGAAAGGAACGATGCCCAGCCTTCAAGATTCTTTTTGGTCGTATAGCCGTAGAGACTCATCCCGCCAAACAAAGCGGCGGCGGAAAAAAACGCACGAGCTACGCTTTCACCAGTATACGTCGCCATATAAAGCGATACAATCGCACCCATCGCCGCTGCAAACGCATAAAAATAGGCAGTCGCCACTGTAACGCTCATTTTATTAATCAAAAAACCGAACGCTATACTTGTACCAAAAATTAACAGGCCTAAAGGCATGGAAAATCCTGCCACCTGTTGTAAAATTTCCGGAGTACTGGAGACATACCAAGCTACAATGCCCGTAAATAACATCCCTAAAATCATAGTATTATAAACGCGCAGCATGTGCTGGCGCAGACCTTCATCAACGGCAGTTGTTGCCCTGTTAATGACGTTAGGTTGTGGAAACATAGTATCCTCTTTATTGTGTAAGTTATCACACTATAACAAATCTGGTGTCTAAAGGCAAAGAAATCAAGAGGGGAGAGTGTCGATTCCCCTATAAATTCTAGGGGAATACCGGTGCTTGACTTTATGGCAATAATCGTTGAGCCATAAGGCGCGAGGCACCCATGAACCTAAAAAACCATGTTACAGAAGTAGCAAATTTTCCTAAACCTGGTATACTTTTTTACGATATTTCAACAATTCTCTCGGATGCCAAGGCTTGGCATTATGTTATTGATAGTCTTGCTGAGATTATTGCGCCGCAAAAACCAGACCTATTGGCCGCCGTTGAATCACGCGGATTCTTACTTGCCGCACCGCTGGCTTACCGGATGGGTGTTGGCTACGTTATGATACGAAAGCGAAACAAACTTCCTGGGCGCACCGTTTCCTTCACCTATGATTTAGAATACGGAAACGACACCCTAGAAGTGCAAGTAGACGCCTTCAAAGCAGGGCAAAAAATTGTGATTGTGGATGATTTATTAGCAACAGGCGGCACCTTATCCGCCGCTATTAAGCTTGTGCGCCAATGCGGTGCGGACGTAACGCTCGCCGCAGGTATTATTGAGCTGCTGGGTCTTAAGGGTCAAGCCCGTATCGATGTTCCGTTTACATCGCTCATTCAATATCCATAACTCATGCTATGCGGCCACTTTTTGGGTGAGCGTTAGGAATGCCTGCACCGCTTCTGCCCCTGCTAAAATTCGGAGGTTATCTTCCATATTTGGCAGAACGCTGGCCAGAACTGGCAGCACGCCTCAGCACCGTAACGGCAAAAGAATTATTGGATGAACAAGAATCTGGCTGGGCTAAAACGCCTCGTGAAGACTTAAACGCAACAGCAGCAACACTACGTAAAGAAAAACAGCATCTTGCCTTGCTGCTCGGCTATGCAGAATTAGCCGGCACCATACCCGTGATGGAGCAAACTAGAGCATTAAGCCAATTTGCGATATATGCTGTAAAGAAAACTCTTCAGGCGTGCTTGGATAATGCCGCTGCGCTCGGTCAAATTGCTGAGACCGCCTTAGATAACTGCGGCATTACAATCATCGGCATGGGAAAACTTGGCGCGGATGAGCTTAATTTTTCCAGTGATATTGATATCATTGTTTTTTATGACCGAGAAAAATGCGCGGGATATATAAATAAAAGCGATCCCGGTACGTTTATGGTGCGTTTAACCCGCCAGCTCGTTTCCTGTCTTTCAGATCAAACGGCGGATGGCTATGTCTTTCGCACCGATTTGCGCCTTCGCCCCGATCCGGCCTCAACGCCCCTTGCTGTATCGCTTGCCGCTGCAGAAACCTATTACAGCTCTATCGCCGCAACATGGGAACGTGCGGCGATGATAAAGGCAAAGCCTATTGCTGGTGATGCCGCCGCCGCCGCTGAGTTCTCTAAACTCATTCAGCCCTTTGTCTGGCGGCGCAATCTGGATTTTGCCGCGCTGGATGAAATCCATGCCATAAAAACGCAGATAAACCCGCAACGCCGCTTTCAACAAGCTGCATCAGGATTGAATATAAAAACAGGCCTTGGCGGTATTCGTGAAATTGAGTTTTTTGCGCAGACACAACAGCTCATCTGGGGCGGGCGTGAGCGACGCTTGCGGCTTTGCGGCACGCTAGAGGCGCTCGATATGCTGGTTGAATGTGGCCGGGTTGCCAGTGTAACGGCGAGCGCACTGTATGAAGCCTATATTTTTCTGCGCGGTTTAGAGCATCGGCTGCAATTGCTGCATGATGCGCAAACGCACACCATCCCGACCAACGCGGATGATTTACAGCAGATTGCGGCTAGTTACGGCAAAACTATTAGCGAACTTTTAGAAACCCTCGATGCTCGGCGAACATTGGTGGCCGCTGCGTATGGCGCGCTGTTCGAAGACCCCACCGCTGCCAAACAGCAAGATTCCCTGACGCTGCATTCCGAAGATTCCAATCCGCTGGTGATAAAGGAACTGGGTGAGTTGGGCTATGCCGACCCCGCCGCCATCGCGGCATGTTTACATAAATGGCACAATCATGGTTACCGCGTACTGATGACGCCGCGAGCGCAGAGCTTATTGATTGAAATCACCCCCGCCTTGCTGCGTGCCGCCGCACAGACCAGCAGCCCCGATGCAGCAATTTTCAGTTTTGACGGCTTTCTCTCCAAGCTCAACGCCGGGGTGCAGCTGTTCGCGCTGCTTAAAGCCAATCCTGAACTCCTGCAAACATTGGCCGAGGTTTTGGGCGAAGCGCCGCAAATCGCCGAACGCTTAGCTTTACAGCCGCATTTGCTGGATAATTTCCTTATCACCGACCCGCTCGAAGATTTCCCCACCGCCCAGCAACTGCGGCTTGAGCTAAACGCCGCCTTAGCCCGAGCCGCCTCAACGGAAGACCGCCTCCGCAATCTGGCCATGTGGCATCGTGACTGGCTGTTTCGCCTGCATATGCATATTTTCCGGCGCACGCCGCAATCCTTATTTGCCAGTGCCTATTTAACCGTTCTGGCTGATGCCGCGACAACAGCCGCGCTGGATAGTGTAAAAACTGATTTTATCTCGGCGCATGGTGATTTTCCGGGCGGGCAATGCGCTGTTTTGGCGCTTGGCAAACAAGGCAGCGGTGAGATGACCGTTAATTCCGATTTAGACGTGGTCTTTATCTATCACGTCCCCGATGCCCACACCCTATCAACAGGTGCAAAAGCGCTCTCCCCCGCCGTGTATTACACGCGTTTGTGCCAACGTTTTGTCTCTGTTTTATCACTGCCCAATCCCGGCAGCGTCACGCCGCTGTATCAGATTGATTTGCGTCTCCGCCCTGAAGGCAACGCCGGGCAAGCCGCAACGTCCCTATCTGCCTTTAAGGCGTATTACACAACCGGCTCGGCGCAAACATGGGAATACCAAGCGCTGACCCGCGCGCGCGCCGTTGCCGGGGATGCGGCGCTTTGCGCGGAGCTTGAAGAAACCTGCCGCGCTTTTTTAAGCAGGCCGCGCTTTGACGATGCGTTGCGGGATGATGTGCTTAGTATGCTGAAACGCTATCAGACCGCCCACCCGCCGCGCGATGCCTGGCATGTTAAGCATATTCGCGGCGGTATGGTGGATATTGAATTTGCCGCACAATTTCTGCAGCTTAAATACGCTGCTGCGCATCCCCTAATTTTGCAAAAAAGCACTCGTGCCAGTTTGCTCGCGGTCAGTAAACTCAACGTTGAGGAAAGTGAGCCCGCCCGCATCCTCGCGGATATTTACCCGCTATATATGGACATTCAGAATCTCACCCGGCTTACGGTGGGTTCGGTCAAAATCAGCAAGCGTGCGTCTTTCGGTTTAAAAAAGAAACTGGCACATGTGTTAGAGGCTGTTGATTTTGAAGCGGCAGAGGTACATATAATAGACGTTGCCGCAATAGCCTCCGCTGCAATTTCTAAAATATTCATAATCAATGAGGACACATAAATGCTCACCATCGGCGCCCCCGCACCAGATTTTTCCGCCACAACAAACACTGGCGAGACAGTTTCCCTCGCATCTCTGCGCGGTAAAAATATTGTCCTCTATTTCTATCCAAAAGACGATACGCCGGGCTGCACCAAGGAAGCCTGTAGTTTTCGTGATAATCTGCCGCATTTTAGTGGTATAAACGCTGTCATCCTGGGCGTTTCACGCGATGATGCCGCCAGCCACGCTAAATTTGTTAAAAAATTCGATTTGAATTTTCCACTGCTGGTTGATGAGTCCGGCGCAATAACTGAGGCGTATGGTGTCTGGGTTGAAAAAAGCATGTACGGCAAAAAATACATGGGCATCGAGCGTTCCACGTTTTTAATTGATGCCGATGGAAAACTGGCGGCCATTTGGTCGAAAGTTAAAGTGGACGGACACACAGAAGAAGTGCTGGCGGCAGCGCAGAATTTAACAAAAAAGGCCGCTTAAGCTGCTATTTCAACACATTTTAATTTGCCACAAGATTACAGCATTTACATAATTTAAACCATTAAATCGCACACACTCATATTGATACATGGTACAAAATGGTGATGCCGGGCGCACTGTCATTTGGGCAGATGGCGAAACCAGCTTTTACGGCAATATTTCCGCACGCGGCGGGATAATTTTGGGTTCGGGCGGCTTTGTGGAAACATCGGGTAAATCGGTATTAAATTTCGATGGAACAGTAAACACACTAGCAACGAAGGGAAATGACGGACTATTGTTACTCGATCCGACCGATCTAACAATTTCCAGCGGTGTAGACGGCGGTGTTACAAGTACCGGCAGTACACCAAACTTAACACGCACAGCCACATCTGGTGCAACCTCCATACTCAACGTTTCAACGCTCATAACATTATTAGCCAGCAATAACGTTACCGTTGCAACCAATGCAGCAGGAAGCGGCGGTACGGGCACAGGTTTATTAACCGTCAGTAACCCAATTGTGTGGAACAGCATTCGTACTCTTACGCTGAATTCAAACGGAGACACTGTTATCAATGCTGCTATCACTAACAGCGGCACGGGCGGGCTTAATATTAGCGCGGGCGGGACAATCAATGTTAATGCCTCTGTTTCTGTAGGTAGCACAGGCATTTCTTTGTTTGGCGGCACGGGCGTTACTGTCAATCCAGGAACAGGGAGTCTTGCTTCAACAGGTGGCATAAGCCTCTATGCTACAACAGGAAATATAACAGTAAATAATACCACCCCCACAACGTTGTTTAATGCCTGCACTGGGCAAGCTAGCACGTCCTGCTCTACAACAAATGGTGGTGGTGGTAATGTTACAGTAAACGGTAGCATGACTGTTTCTGGCAATATCAATTTGTATGGCACAACTGGCCTATAGTCATTCCAAATAAGAATTATACAGTATTTGTTCGAGAGATAGGCCTGAAAATATTCTTCGTTTTTTAAGGATAGCAAAGGCTTGCTCGATAGGGTTGAAGTCTGGGCTATAAGTGGGTAGCGGTAGAAGAGAGTGTCCGTGGCGTTCAAGGATTTGTCTGATTTTGGTTTTGTTATGTACTGGCGCATTGTCCATGATGATAAGACTGTTGGGGTTCAGCTCATTAAGCAGGCATTTATCGACCCAAGTTGTTACAGTATGGTGTGTACAGCTTGATTCAAAGAGCATAGGAGCCAACCACTCTTTTCCGCGCTGAGCCATAATCAAATTGGTTTTTTTACGGTTGTTCCCAATAATGTTATCAAAGACCTGCTTGCCGCGCAGCGCCCAAGCATGGGGACGATGGGTGTGATGCACAAAGCCACTTTCATCAAAATATACGACGTTCTTACTGCCGTTTTTACGCACCCACTCT
>JAJTHO010000136.1 GCA_021297975.1 Alphaproteobacteria bacterium | reverse complement strand
GGGGCGACCGACTGCAAGCGCTTTGCGAAAGGTAGCCTTGCCCACATCAGCCGAAACAGGCACGCCGGCAACAAGCCACTGTCCCGAGGCAAACCATTCCTCGGTCAGTTCAGGAGCATCATCCTGATCAACTGTTTTGATGCCCGCCTCGCCGCCAGAGTCAGACCCTGCAATGATGAGGAGGCGGTTCATTGGGGTTTCCATCTGTAGGATTCTTTGAGAAGACCCACAAAAAAATCAGCATGGTACACAAAACCGATATTGGTATATGCTTTCACCGCTGCCGTATTGGAGGCAAATAAAACAATTTTCTCTAATGTAGGTTTTGTCTGTTTTGCCAATGCTATTGCGCCCTTAACCACATCGCGTGCAAATCCTTGATTACGATGGTGCGGCGGCGTGTAGACAGAACCAATCATTGCAGCTTCCGAGACAAAACTGCTGATACTACAAAAACTCCGCAGCATTCCTTCTCTCTCTAAAACCACAAACTCCTGTTGTTTAAGACGTTCTTCTATCTCTTGCGTAACTTTCTCAACTAATTCAGGAGAGGAAAGAGTATTCGATGCTTCTATATTAAACGCAACTCGCCATGCAATTAACGTTGCTTTATCTTCTTCTCTTGCATAGCGGATGGTGTGAAAATGCGACACGAGAGTAGATTGGGTGACATCAAAAGTATACAGCCATTCTGGTTCACAAATCCGCATATCTTCAGGGGTAATTCCCAAGGCTTTGCACAAAGCATTGCCTTGCGCTTTTAAACCCAAAATGCCCTCTATTTTTCCATGACGTTTCAACAGGTAAGGTTCTAAGGCAGTTGCCAGAAGTGGAATGCAATCCTCTTCAACTGCAAAAACTAACAGGGTATTTAGCCATTGGTAGCTTACAATACCAACGAGTTGTTCTTTATAGAATGCGCCTAAGTACTCGCCTTCAGGTCTGTTGCCGTTATATGTAAAACCCCCGTTTAGTGCATTAGAACGTAAATACAATGCGTCTACTGTGTGGGGTTTTAAGAATGTATCAACCTTATGGGCATCGTCGTCTGTGAGTTGACGAAGAGTATAGTTTTTTTTCATAAACACCAACTTATCAGGCAAAGCACTGACGAAAACTTTATTTGCATCCGCAAAGTCCAAGCCGCGTTCCAAAAGGGTTTTTGCACGTTTTTCTGAATCAAAACTAATCTGTATTATTGCTACATTAACACGGTATTAGAAAAATTGCAATAATTTTTGTAACGGCAAAAATTACCGACTATTGCCGCGATCCTTAAAGTTCCCCGGCGGCTTGCGCAAAGGTTTCTGTTCCGTTGAGGATTTATCTTGCTGAAGATGGAGAGCCAGTTTCCAGCCAGCCTGCGCTTCGAGAGATTCAAGCCGCCGCGGCAGAATCCGGGTGGCCAAGCCTTGGACAGACTCAAGCCGCCGCGTCTGCGCTGGGGTCATCTGGGCAATCATGGCTGCCTGAATCGCACCGGCGACATTCATTTGCAGGGAGAACACGGCGCACAGCAACGCCTCGGCGATATTCTGCCAAACGCTTTGATTGGGATTCGCCATGCCTTCAAGCATGAGCACTTTTTGCGTAAACGCCTTTGCCCAATTTACGGACGGCTGTTCGCGGCCGTCCAGAGCATGCAAATCGACATGCACCCGCGCCTGCAACTGGCTGAGCAGCAGATCAAGATTAAGTCCTTTAGCGCGTAATTTTTCCTTCTGCGCGTCGCTGCTTTTGGCAGCTTGTACCAGCAGCATCAGCAAGGCTTGTTGTTTCAGGCCTTTAACATAGGCGCGTTCGGCACTAAGCCGTTTAAAAATATCCTGTAAATCATCGAGGCCTAGCGCGGTGAGGGTTTCGGCGTCTAAGCGGGCGAGATCAGCGGCGATTTCAGTAAACAAAGCATCGGTTTGGTCAATAAGCACCGCTTTTTTATAGCGCAGCATCCCCCATGCCCAAATGAGCAGCAAGACTATTAAAACAGCGGAAAGTGTATACAAAGCCGTAGTCATTGAAATATTATATTTTGTTTTTATGTGCTTTTGAAGTGTTTTCACGCACAGAATGGGCGATTGACCTGAGAAAAAACTCAGGATTGTATTTTTTGAAAAATAAAATCCCAAGATGCCACTTTATTAAGAATTTCGTCACATCTGTCTGTCACTTCTAAACAGAACGCAGACAACTGACAGGTATTTAAAATGAAAAAAATTCTACTCATTGACGATATGAAGGGCATTCGCGATTCCCTTGAGGTGATTTTGGCATCAACCTATTCGCTTGATGTGGTTGATACTGCGCAAGGCGGCCTTACAAAACTTGGCGCAAGTAAATATGACCTGATTATAACAGACATTATCATGCCCGGTATGGACGGTAATGAATTTATCATTCAGGCAAAGAATAAATCGTCCTGCCCCATTTTGGCAATTTCTGCGGGCGGCAATGGCGCATCGCCAGATCAAGCGCTGATGCTTGCCAAGCAGCAGGCAAGCGACGTGATGATTAAGCCATTCTCAAAGAATGATTTACTAGCAAAAATTGAACAGATGATCGGGTAGGTTTTTATGAGCTTCATTAAAGGTTTTCGTATTGGGCATCGCATTTACAGCTTAGTGTTAATAATGCTGGTGTTTTTGTCGATTGTTGGCTGCATTGGCATTTATAAAATGAATCTTATTGGCAAAGAGCTAAAGGACATCTCCACCAAAGATATGCCTATGACGCTGATGCTCACAGAAATTACGGAAAACCAACTGCAACAAGAAATTTATTTTGAAAAAATGTTGCGCTATCAGGCAATAACAGCGCGGGCTGAGGGAGAATCATTCGATGGCGCTGCAAAAAAATTCTTGGAAAAAGGCGCCCTGGTTGATGAAGAAATTTTAAAGGCTGAAAAGCTTGCAGAAGAAGCGATTGCGAACGCACATAACCCAGAAGTGAAAAAAGAATTTGAGCGTGTTTTGACAGAGCTCAAGGTAGTTGAAAAGGCTCACAAGGAATATGGCCAATATGCCCAAGAGGTTATTAGTAAAATCAAGAGTTCGGCGAATTTCGAGGCCGGTGTTCTTGGGCGCAAACCCACCGAGTTTGAGAGCTTTGTTATAAAAACAGAACATAAAGGCGAAGAAATTAGCCATAGTGTTGAGACGGTATTGCGTGAAATTTCTAAATTCACCGATGCTGCCATGCAAAAAGCACTGGCCGATGAACAGCGCGGGATAATGCTGATTGTAACCGTCTCAAGCATCGTTTTACTCTTAGGCATTGTGATTGGCTATTTTCTAGCCCGCAGCATTGTCAAACCCGTGAGAGGCATGACAGACGCTATGAATCAGCTTGCACAAGAAAACTTGGACGTTGAAATTCCGCAAGCAACATTTCGTGATGAAATTCAGGATATGTCTAGCGCGATGGTGGTCTTCCGCGATAACATGCGGCGTGCAAAACGGCTTGAGGCTGAGCAAGAAAAACTTAAAGCCAAGCAGCAACAACGCCAAAACGAGCTCAGCCAGCTTGTTGGGATTTTTGGCTCAACCATCGGTGCGGTATTCCAAAATATTTTGAATTCATCAGGACAAATGGTCAGCAAATCGAGCAGCATGCAAGAAAAGAGCAACAGCACGCAAAGTATGGCTATCAGCACTTCTGATGAAGCAAGCCAAACAAGCGTTAGCACGCAAACGCTGAGTGCGGCAGCAGAGGAAATGTCCGCAACGATTACCGAAATATCGCAGCGTGTAAACCAGACCTCAACTGTCGTGAATGATGCTGTTTCTTCTGCAAATAATTCTAAGCAGGACTTTCAACGGCTTGTCCAAACCTCGCAGAACATGGCGGCCATGCTTCAGAATATTTCTAACGTCTCCGGCCAGATTAATCTGCTTGCACTGAACGCAACGATTGAATCCGCGCGCGCAGGCGAAGCCGGCAAAGGCTTTGCGGTGGTTGCCAGCGAAGTGAAAAATCTAGCCAGTCAAACCGATAAGTTGACATCAGAAATCAACATCATGATTGAGGACATGCAGGCCGCGTGTAAGACGTCTTCAGCGTCGATTGATTTGATTGCCACCTCCATCAATAATGTAAACGAATACATCTCCAGTATCGCCGCAGCAATTGAGGAGCAAAGCGCCACCACCAAAGAAATTTCTGGTGTTGCGGCAAGTGTCTATAAAAACTCTGAGCGCGTTTCAACAAATGTTGAATCTATTAAATTGCAATCCGCCGAGGTTGAAGCAAGTTCGAATGAAGTCAATGGCTTTGCCAGTGTGATGAAAAACGAGGCCGAGGTGTTGAGCAATGAGGTCAAGACGTTCCTTAATGCCATGCAGGGAACAGACATTGATGATGACACCTATGAGGCGCGTAACGTTTCGATTCAGGCAACGGCAACGCTGGGGGACAAAAGCTCATGGAACGGCAGAGCTACGGAAATTTCATGCGCGCATATTGTGGTAAGCCCTGCGGTGAATCTTGCTCCTGCGGAGGGTTTGGAAATTCAGGTTGATGGATTGCCTGCCCTTAAAGCGCGTGTGGCAAAGCATGAAAATGGCATGACATACCTACAGCTTCCGCTCGACACAGAGCAACTAGCAGCGATGAAAAAGCATGTTTACAAGCTCAACCATCATAAAAAAGCGGCCTAATCAATAGGCAGGTAAAGCGTGAATTTTGCGCCCGATCCGGCTATGTTTTCGGCCGTTATGGTGCCGCCATGATCCTTTGCCACCTTCATCGAAATGGCCAGGCCAAGCCCCGTTCCTTCGCTCGGTGATTTGGTGGAATAAAACGGTTGAAAGATATTGCCAATGACTGAATCAGGAATCCCGTCACCATTATCTTCAACTGATAATGCCAGGTATTCTCCTGCTTTCAGCTTAGACGTGTTCGTTTCTTTGAACCGTTCTATGCTTGCAAAAAACTTTATCCTCCCAGTTTTTTTTGTCGCATCAAGTGCATTACTTATCAGGTTTGTTGCCATCTGATACACGCCGTTTTGATGCACTTTCAGCAAGGCATCCTTGCGGGAACGCAGCGTATCGTCAATTGCAACAACAAGCTCTGCTTTATGCGGCAAAAGGTTTTTACTAAAGCGCACGACATGTTCTGCCAACTCAAACGCGGGAATCACTTCCTTATCAGACAAAGAATTTTTTGAATAACGCAGAACGTCGTGAACAATATTTTCAGCAAGAACCAAATTCTCCATCGCTATCGCGATAGATTTCTTGGCAATTTCTGCAGGCAACGTATCAATATCTCCCAAATTTTCTAACATTAAGCGAACGGGCTGCAGCGCGTTTTTGATTTCATGGCTCACATTTGCGGAAAGCCGGCCAAGCGATTCCATCCGATATCTCTCTTGAGCCATTCGCACAATTTCAACGAGACTGCTAACATTTGATTGAATGCCCATGAATGCAAGCGGCTTTCCCGCTTTATCAAACACTGTCGATATTTTCAGCCGATTCAAAAATGGCGTGCCATCTTTGCGATAGTTCAAAATTTCAATGTCAATCGGCTTAAAGGTGGCAAGCGCTTGACGAATTTTCTCAACGCTCTGGGGGTCAGTATCCTTCCCCTGAAGAAATCTGCAATTTCTGCCGATTACCTCGTCCCTCGTATAGCCAGTCTCGTCCAGAAAAGCCTGATTCACATAAGTCAGCTCTTTATCGCCATCGAGTGCCGACATGGTATGCGCCAAATTGCTGGTTGAAATGGCATCAAACAGTAAATCCGCTTCTTTATCGGCGTTTTGCATTTTTTATCCTGGTTTTTTTTGTTACTCCCACGACAGATTCCACAATAATTCAACCGTGCGGGCAGGTGCATCGATAGCACCAATAAAACCGTCTTTAAAAGGAATAAGCTCCTCGCGTCCGTTTAAGGTGCATTCTAAGATGATGCCCGCGCCGTAATCTTGAAAACCATTAACAATACCCACGGCAGTGCCGTTTTGTACAAGCGTCATCCCCGTTAAATCATGCAGATAATAGGCATCATCCGGCGGCGGGGGCAGTGCGCTTCTTGGCGTATAGAGCAGCTGGCCTTTTAAGGCTTCGGAGGCATTGCGGTCGTGAACGCCCTTAAATTGCGCGATATATGGCTCATCATGGCCGCGCAGGCTTTCTAAAGTTAGCGCCGTGCCGTTTTGTAAAGTAAGGGGATAGTCTTCAATCCGCGCCGCATCTTCAAGAAACAGTATAACCTTAACTTCCCCCTTAAGCCCATGGGGGGCAACGATTTTGCCGATTTCAACCAGCGCCCCGTCTGTCATGGCTGCACCAAGACGCTCAGCGCCCCTAATGCCCCGCCAAACACCGCGCCCCAGATAACCAGCCATGGGGTATAGCGATCGGTCAGCTCATGCAGCAGGTTTTTAACCTCAATCGGCTTCAGGCTGGCAACGCGCTCGGCAACGGCTTGGCGCACAACGGCCAGCAAATGTGCTTCAATCGCGCTGCTTTCGGGCAGATGGCGCGCCGCATCACGCAATGTTTCATCCAGCAAGGCGCCTAGCTTTTTCTGTAGCGGCTCTTTCAAAGGCTCCAGCGCGCCCGCGCCGCCAAACATTTTCAGCATCCCGCCAAAGGACGATTCCATCACCGCGCTGCTAAACGCTGTAAACACTTTATCCAAATCAATGCTTTGTTTTATGGCGTCTACGGGTAGGGCTTCCCGGCGCGCCGCCTCAATAAAGCCGCGCAGTTGCGTTTGAAACTGCGCGTTATCAAGAAATTCACGGTGTATCAGCCGCTCTAGTGAGCCCTGAAATTCTTTGAACCGCAGTTGAATAATGCCCGAGCCGTAAAAACCGGGAATCTTTTCAAACAGCATGTGTATCGCCAGCCAGTTTGTGACCGCCCCGGAAAAGGCAAACCAGCCAACAGCGCGGACAAACGCGCCGTATGGCTCTGGAATGAAATACCCCACGCCCGCCGTTGCAGCGGAGAGCAGGTTAATAAGCAAATTGAGTGAAAACATATTCAAGCCATAGACCACACGGCAGGGAATGGCAATTTTCTGTTTTTCGCCTCTTCAATAACACTTGCAAAACCCCTAAACCCCTTTAAGAGAGCCCCTAGCGATACTCAAATAAAAGGAAAGTCCATGGCCGCCGTATCAACCGCAAAAGTAAACACCACTTTTTCTGACTACAAAGTCAAAGACATGTCTTTGGCGGAGTGGGGTCGTCGCGAAATTTCCATTGCGGAAAGCGAGATGCCTGGCCTGATGCAGATTCGCGCTGAGTACGCCCCGAAACAGCCGCTTAAAGGCGCGCGCATCGCTGGTTGCCTGCACATGACAACGCAAACTGCGGTGCTGATTGAAACGCTAACTGCACTGGGGGCAACGGTACGCTGGAGCAGCTGTAACATTTTCTCAACCCAAGACCAGGCCGCCGCTGCGATTGCGGCTGCTGGAATCCCCGTGTTTGCATGGCGCGGCCAGACCGGCGAAGAAGCCGACTGGTGTATTGAGCAAACAATCCTCGGTGCAGACGGCTGGCGCCCCAACATGATTTTGGATGATGGCGGTGATTTAACCGTGATGATGCACGATAAATTTCCTGAGCTATTGAAAGACGTGCGTGGGATTTCTGAGGAGACCACCACCGGTGTGCACCGCCTCTATGAAATGCACAAAAAAGGCCAGCTGAAAGTTCCGGCGATTAACGTGAACGACAGTGTGACCAAGTCTAAATTTGACAACCTCTATGGCTGCCGTGAATCGCTGGTTGACGGTATCAAGCGCGCAACGGGCGCGATGATTGCTGGCAAAACAGCGGTTGTTTGTGGTTATGGCGATGTGGGCAAAGGCTCTGCGGCGGCGTTGAAAAACCACGGCGCACGGGTTTTAGTCACGGAAATTGACCCCATTTGCGCTCTGCAAGCCTGCATGGAAGGATATCAGGTTGTCACCATGGAAGATGCCGCATCGCAGGGTGATATTTTTGTCACAGCAACGGGTAACGTTGATGTCATCACTTTAGACCACATGCGCGAGATGAAAGACCGCGCCATTGTCTGCAATATCGGCCATTTTGACTCGGAAATTCAGATTGAATCGTTGCGCAATTTCCAATGGACGGAAATCAAGCCGCAAGTTCACGAAGTCACTTTCCCAGACGGTAAGCGCTTGATTATATTGGCGGAAGGCCGCCTCGTAAACCTTGGCTGCGCCGCCGGTCACCCCAGCTTTGTGATGAGCAGCTCGTTTGCTAACCAGACCCTCGCACAGATTGAATTGTGGAATAATTTCAAGAGCTACGAAGTGGGCGTTTATATCCTGCCGAAGCGTTTGGATGAAAAAGTCGCGGCACTTCATTTGCCTAAATTAGGCGCGAAGCTGACAAAATTAACCAAAAAGCAAGCAGATTACCTCAATCTGGACATAGATGGTGATTATAAACCCGCGCATTATCGCTATTAAACTGCTCGTCCGCCGGCTTTTGGCTGGTTGCGGTGCGCTTATTGCTGGCACATCAATGGCTCATGCGGCTGAGGTTCTGGATTTAGCAAAACTTGCCAATACAGCGGTCAATATATCAGGGGTTCAAGTACCTTTGCCGTTGCTTGCGCTCGGGCTTGGTATTGTAATTGTTTTGATGGGTGCTTTGTTTGGTGGCGGTAATAAGCCGCGCCAAAAAAAACAGCCTAAAAGAGTGCCCTTGCCTGAACTTGACTTAAAACCAGGAGTTGAGTGGGATATTGCGCCGGAGGAACTGCCAAAGGCTAAGCAAAAAAGTAAAAGTAAAAGTCTTTTCAGCAGCCGTGATGACCGCGAGCAGTTAGATTTCTCGAGCTATGAATTCACAGATACACCGCGTCATTTTGATCGCGTTGCGGGTCAACTAAAAATCCTGGTCGATAAATTGCCCGTTCCAGCATGGATTCGAGATGCAAAGCTAGAATTAATTTTTGTAAATAAAGCATTTTCAGAGGCAGTAAATCTAACTACCAGTGATGTATTGCATCGGCAGACAGAGTTGGCAGCGGGCGCAATTAGCGATAACGGCAGGGCACTAGCGCGTCTCGCACAAATGCACGATTCAACGTTGACAGAGAGCCATAGCATTATTGTTGCTGGAAAGCCGCGCCTTTTTGAGATAACCGAATCGGCGATTATTGATGGTTCTGGCGTTGTAGGTTTTGCGCGCGATTACTCCGCTATTGAAGAGCTGCGCACGGAATTCGAACGTGTTCTGGAAAGTCAACATATCATATTAAATCAAATAGATATGGGCGTTGCTATATATAGCGCCGAGCGTCGGCTGATTTATTATAACGACGCATTTATGCGTCTTTGGGGTCTTAAAGACGATTTTCTGGTCAAGCTTCCGACCTATACGGAAGTTTTACAGGCACTGCGCCAGACAAGGTTGCTGCCTGATGTTCGCGATGTTGATTCTTGGCTACGTCAGGAAAATGAAATTTTTCAAACGTTGGTTGAAGCACGCCGGGATTGGTTGCATTTAAGAGACCAGCGTTCGATTGAAGTTGTCGCCCAAACTCATCCGCAAGGTGGTTTGCTGTTTACATATCGTGACCGTACCCAACAAGCTGCGCTAGCCCCTACCGCTACTCATGAAGTGGATCTCTTGCCCGCCGCCGTGCTTGAAAATCTTGACGAGGCGGTTGCTGTTTTTGGGGCAGACCAGAATATACGCTTGTGTAATGCCGCCTTTCGAAAGTTTTGGCGTTTGGATAATCGCGCGGCAGAGACCCTTACTGTTACCGCCTTTTTTTCGCAAATTGCCCGCCAATTGCGCTTTCCGGGCAGCGATGCCGTGTTTCGACAAGAGTTCGGAAGCAGGAAAGCGAGTCAGGGGAGCTTGGCTTTAAACGATAAACGCCTTGTCGATTATGTTATCTCGCCGCTGTTTGATGGCGCCGTCATGCTTGCTTTTAAAGATGTTAGCGATATCGCGCGCCAACAGGAAGAGCTGCGCACCCGTGAGCGTCAAAAATCCGAACATCTGGTGCATGTAAGCCGGGCGCTTGTGGATCCGCTCCAAGCAATTCTGGGTTTCAGCGAAATGATTCCCGGCGCGGGTCATGTGAGTGACAAACAGCATCAGTATTTGGGCTATATAAGTGAAGCAGCCAAGCGGCTACAAGAGTATGTTGCCGATGCCCTTGATATTGCGGCTATAGATGCGGGATATCGAACAATACAGCGTAAACCGGTGCGGTTGGATTCGCTGCTGCGTAGTGTCGCGGAAATGTTACGTGCGGATGCCGAGGCAAAAGGATTGCGCTGGCAAGTTAATTTCAGCCCGGATGTTGCCATGGGCAACGTTGATGAGCAGCGACTGCGGCAGATTATCTCAAATGTACTTAGTAACGCTGTAAAATTCACGGCCTTTGGCGGCAGTGTGACCCTGAAAGCGCAGCGCAACGGCGGGATGGTTGATATCACCATTATTGACACGGGTGCGGGCATGACGGCGGAACAGTTGGCACGCGCACGCGGTGAATTGCCGCTTTCGGGCGAATATGGTCTTGGTTTGCAACTCGCCCGGCAAAACATTGAAATGCATGGCGGCTCTATTGAATTTATTTCAACACCAAAGCAAGGCACGCTGGTGACTATTCATTTGCCGTGCTAATATGACGCTTGTTTTTAAGCGCGGGTGAACAATGTCAATTCTTATGAAATCTCTGTTTCCCCTTATGTTTATCGCACTTACCTCGCTTGTCCTTGCTGGCTGCACCCGCCTTGCCGCCAGTGTCGCCAACGTGCCTACACACTTCAGCGCGATCTGGCCAAAAAGACCTGTACCCCTTTCTGGCCGATACCTTGACGGCGGCGGGTTACATAGTCGTTATTCCTGATTTCGCTAAATATCCGGCAGTGAAATTTCCGGGGATGATGGATGATGCTGCACAGGCCGCCGTTTGGACATCAAAGAACATAGCCGCATACGGCGGCGATTCGGCGCGGCTCTATCTCATGGGGCATTCATCAGGCGCACACATGGGCGCTATGCTGGTGAGCGACGCGCAGTATTTGCGCAAACACGCGAGCTCGCCGGCGATTATCCGCGGTTTCGTCGGCCTTGCGGGGCCTTATGCTTTTGTGCCGGAAGAGCGGGATTTGAAGGACTTGTTTAACTCACCAGAAGGTAATGCGGCAATTTATGTGCCCAATTTTATCACCGGAAAAGAGCCGCCGATGCTGCTGCTGCATGGCGCAGACGATACAACCGTAGGGCTGTTTAACCTTACGTTGCTGGAAAAAGCCATTAAGGACAAAGGCGGCATGGTTGAAACAAAACTCTATCCCGGTATAGCGCACATCGGCATTATCGGCGATTTTGCCTGGATTGCGCGTGATAGTGTTATAGTAAAGGACACGCTGGCGTTTTTTGAGAAAAATCAGCCTCGCTGATTCAAATTCAAAGAATCAATTCCAGCGGCTGTTGCAGTAGGCGTTTAAACGCGCCCAGCCATTCCGCGCCCACTGCGCCGTCCACCACACGGTGATCAACCGAGAGCGTCGCCGTCATCACGTTGGCAATGTCCAGCTTGCCGTTGCGGACAACCGGGCGCTCTTCGCCTGCGCCGACGGCCAGGATGCAGGCTTGCGGCGGATTGATAATCGCCGAGAAGCTTTTCACGCCAAACATGCCAAGGTTTGACAGGCTAAACGTCCCGCCTTGGAATTCTTCGGGTTTTAACTTGCCGTCGCGGGCACGCGCGGCGAGGTCTTTCATTTCGCCGGTAATCTCAACGAGGCGCTTTGCGGCGGCATTTTTGATGATGGGTGTAATCAGACCGCCGGGAATAGCCACGGCAACGGATACATCGGCGCGGGTGTAATACTGAACCCCCGCATCTGTCCACGATGCGTTTGCGGCGGGAACCTGTTCCAGCGCCATGCCGCAGGCTTTGATGATAAAGTCATTGACGCTGAGTTTGGCTTTTGCGCC
>JAJTHO010000125.1 GCA_021297975.1 Alphaproteobacteria bacterium | reverse complement strand
GGCATGGCGCGTTGCGGCGCGGCGGATGTGGTGGCAGGCGCATAGCTAGCCGGGCGAAGCGGCAAGGCATGGGCAAACGCGCCCGCTGTGGCTGTGACGGCCTCGCGTATCGCGCCGATGACAAGGCTTTTTACCGCCGCTGCGTCGCTGAACCGTACCTCAATTTTAGCCGGGTGGACGTTCACATCCACCTGTTCCGGCGGCACATCAAGAAACAGCAGCACCGCCGCATAGCGCCCATGCGACAACACATCAGCATACCCGGCGCGAATGGCGGAAAAAAGCACGCGGTCGTTCACTGGGCGGCCACAGGCGTACACATACTGGCTGGTGCTGTTGGCTTTGTTAAACGTGGGGCTGGCAACAAGGCCGCGCAGTTTTAAATCACCGCGCACGGCGTTAATCTCTTTTGAGGCGGCCACAAAATCCGCGCCCAGCAGCGTCGTAGCGCGTTCTTGAAAAGTAGCAGCGGAGGGCAACGTGCGCAGGCTGCGGCCATGATGCGTGAGCGTGAAGCGCACCTGCGGCTGCGCCAGCGCCTGCTTTTCAAAGACGGCCACGCACGCGCTCAACTCGCTGGCATCACTTTTCAGGAATTTCAGCCGCGCCGGGGTGGCGTAAAACAAATCACGCACCTCAACGCGGGTTCCGCTGTGCGGCGGCGCGGGGCGGACGGGCTCGACAATCCCGCCGCTGACGGTTATGGCGCTGTTGCGGCTGGTGAGTGTGAGGCGGCTGACGGCGCCAATGGCGGGTAGGGCTTCGCCGCGAAAGCCAAAGCTGCGGATATCCACCAGCTGATCATCGGTGAGTTTCGAGGTTGCATGCCGCTCGACCGCAAGGGGGAGTTCATCGGCGGCGATGCCGTGGCCGTTGTCTTCCACGACAAGGAGGCTCTTGCCGCCGTTTTCTAAGGCAACGCGGATGTCCGTTGCGCCCGCATCCAGCGCGTTTTCAAGGAGTTCTTTCAGCGCGGCGCTGGGGCGCTCCACCACCTCACCCGCCGCAATGCGGTTGACAACGGCGGGGGATAAAAGGCGAATCGGCGGCATAGCCGGGCAGTGTGGCGCGGTATGGCCTAAAAATCCAGCACCAAAACCCCGCGCTGGATGCCGTCCAGGCAGGGTTTTGACGCATGATGGGGCTTCCGCCCTGTCATTGAAAGTCCAGGCGCGGTGTTTAACAACCGCTTGGGTGCTAATAGCGAATCTAAATAGCTGTCAGGGCTGCGAGCCGCCCTTAGCCTCGCTCATGTACTAAGATGTACATGTCGCTCAGCTGCGGTTGCTCTCGCCGCTGCCATCTATTAATCTTCACGATTAGTAGGGTTGGCATTGCAACACGGATACACACGGAATCGAGGTGCGGAAGGCGCCTGACTTGCTGTCTTATGGTAAAATCCCAACGCCTTTTGATAAGTTTAGGAGGGTATCACGCTGCTGCGACGCTAACGCGGAGGCAACAACAAACAGATACGCATCCGTGGCTTACCCTTGGGTTGGGTGCCAAAGCCGCACAATTCGTAGCGTACCCAGTACAACACCGGGTGGCACTTTTAGGGATGGTTGCCGCAGCGGGCGCTTCAGACCTGCCGCGTCACCGCGCCTAAGTATTCTTGTGGTTCGTCCGGAACAAACCGTTGATATCAAGTCTTATACTATCAGATTTTTGGAATTTTCCAAGAGGGGGGACAAAGAAATGTGTGTCTTTCCAGCAACTTTTGCGCTCTTTATTAGGTACGTAACGCGGCAACCCACTCTGGCTGGCTTTTTGCCGCATCGTTTAGCCAATTGCGTACCGAGGCTTTGACATAGGGATGCGTTTCACTGCGGAGTAACGGCTTCAAGAGCGGTTCGGCACGCCACGGTTCTTTTTTGAGGTCTGGCCAATGCGCACACCACACGCCGCGTGGGCGGGTGGCTTCGGAAGCAAAGCGGCGGATATTCGGCGCGGTATCCTCTGCCCATGGGGTGAGCAGCTGAAGCGCTTTGTCTGTGTCTGCCATCAGCGCCGGGCGCAGCGCCAGCCACGCCCACTCGCGCACGCCGAAATGCGGGTCATCCGCAAGCGGGCGAAGACGGTTGAGCTTTTCCGCAAGGGTGAGGGGCAGGGCGGCAATGGCATAGGCCGCCCCGCCGCGTAAGGTATCCGAAGGGTGCGCGGCAAAGACCTCAGGCGTTGTATGAAGGGCGATTCCCTGACCCAGTAGCGCCATACGGCGGGTGATTTTTGGCTCAAGCGCTATGGTCTGGATGGTCTCACGCGGCAGCATCGGGCAGCAGGCGCGGAGGAGCACGCCGAAATTGACCGCAAGGCCTTCTACCAACGTGCGGCTTTCGGCTGCGCCGCTATTGAGCGCGGCCAGCCAATCGGGCGGGATGTCGGCAATGCGCCGTGCGCCCTTAGCGGGCTTGATGATACCGGTCATACCACGCCACAAAGCGCTCTAAGCCCTTTTTCAGCGGCGTTTCCGGGATGCGGCCAATCACGGCTTTAAGCGCGGCCGGGTCGGCGGCGGTGGCTTCAACATCACCCGGCTGTATGGGGAGGAAGATTTTAACCGCCTCAACCCCGGTGACGCTCTCCAGCGTTTTAATGGCATCGAGCAGCAGCATCGGCTGATTCCCGCCCACGTTAAACACCCGGTGGGGCGGGGTTTGCGGTGATGGCTTATCGAGCAGCGCCAGCACAGAGCTGACCACATCATCAACATAGGTGAAATCGCGCGTCATCTGGCCTCGATTATAGACACCGATCGCCTGTCCGCTGCGCATGGCGGCAACGAATTTGAAAAAAGCCATATCCGGGCGTCCCCATTCGCCGTAGACGGTGAAAAAGCGCAGGCCGGTTGCGGGCATGTTATAGAGATGCGCATAGCTCGCGGCCATCAGCTCATTGGCTTTTTTGGTGGCGCCGTAGAGGGATGCGGGCTGGTCGGTCTTTTGTGTTTCAGTAAAGGGCAGTTCGGTGTTCAGGCCGTAAATGGAGCTGCTGCTGGCATAGAGCAGGTGTTCTACGGGGGTTGTGCGGCAGGCCTCTAGAATGCTCAGAAAACCAGTGATATTGCTGTGGGTGTAGGCAAACGGTGCTTCCGCGGCATAGCGCACCCCGGCTTGGGCGGCGAGATGGATAACATGGCTGGGGCTGGAATCTTGCCAGATGCGGCTTATGGCCGGGGCATCGGCGATATCCACCTGATGGAAATGAAAGCGGTCGCTGTTTGGCTGGGCATTGATTTCTTTCAGGCGAGCGGCTTTCAGCGCCGGATCATAATAATCGTTGAGATTATCAATGCCAATCACCGCCGACACATCCCCGCGTGCCAGCAGGGTGCGCACGCAATGAAAGCCGATAAACCCCGCAGCGCCCGTAATAACAACGCGCATCAATCGCCTGTCAAAATTCGGTCAACCAATTGTTTAACAGATGGTATGAAGCCATTGGAATAAAAAGTATCTTCTGCGAAGCGGTAGGCATTATGCCCGGCAAACATCAGCTCATGTTCCACATCGCCGCCATGGGAAATAGATTGCAGGGTTTTTTGAATACAAAAGCTACGCGGGTCGGCTTTTTTGCCTGTTGTGCCGGATTCATCTTGCGCCCAATTGCTGAAGGCACAATGCGACAGACAGCCCATACAGGCCACTTGATCGCGGTGAATTTCTTCGGCTTTTTCCGGAGTAACGAATACCAGCGTGGAATCTGGCGTGCGCAACGTTTCACTTTGCCCAGAAGCCATCCACGCAATGGCATGGGAGTGGTCTTCCGGGGTGAGATAGACGGGGCGCTTGCGCTGGCCAATCAGCAGCTCTGCTGAATGCTCACCCACCGGCTCCGGCGTGTAGGCAACTTGGCGCTCGGAGCGGCCAATCAAATCTTGCAGGAATGGATTGCGCACGGCGGAGGAATAAAAACCTGTCGGGCTGAATTTATTTAAGAATACATCGCCATTTTTCAGCGTTAGCAGCTTTTCTTTCCACGTTTTGGAAATCGGGCTTTCGGTTGTGACCAAGGGGCGTGTGCCGAATTGAAAGGCGATAGGCCCCACTTCGGGATTATTCAGCCAATCGCGCCATTCGCGCAGGAACCAGACGCCGCCCGCCATAATAATCGGCACATGCTGAAGGCCGAACTCGTTCATCTGCTGGCGCAGCTGGACAACGCGGGGATAGGGATCTTCGGGTTTTTCCGGGTCTTCGCTGTTGGACAGGCCATTATGTCCGCCCGCGCGCCACGGGTCTTCATAGACAACGCCGCCTAAAAGCTCGGACGCTTTGAAATACGCCCGCTTCCACAATGCGCGAAACGCCCTGCCTGAGGAGACAATAGGATAATAATGCACGCCGTATTTCGCGGCAATTTCCGAGAGGCGGTAGGGCATGCCCGCACCGCAGGTGATGCCGTGAATCAGGCCTTTGGCGCCTTCTAAAATTCCGTGTAAAATCCGCTCAGCGCCGCCCATTTCCCACAGCACGTTCATGTTAATGCGGCCTTGGCCGTTGCTTTGCTCATAGGCGATTTTGGCCTGGGCAATGCCGCCGCGAATGCCGTAGGCTACCAGTTCTTCATGGCGTTCACGCCGGGTTTTTCCGCGAAAAACCTGAGGAATGGCAACGCCGTTTTCATCATAGGAATCAGCATTGACACCGGAAAACGTGCCAATGCCGCCCGTTGCCGCC
Source organism: Alphaproteobacteria bacterium (assembly GCA_021297975.1). GTDB lineage: Bacteria > Pseudomonadota > Alphaproteobacteria > JAJTHO01 > JAJTHO01 > JAJTHO01. The sequence goes on along the minus strand of JAJTHO010000125.1, from coordinate 384 downwards.
CACGCGCCGCTGCTTTTGCCTGTTGTAATCGATACGCCCTTGCCGCCTTCGATGAGCGGCAAGTATTCGCGCCCGCCAATAAGAATCGGATTAATTGCTAACGCCACAGAACCACCTTTATTTTTGCGTATTAACCTGTTTTATCTACCGTTGCAACCGTGTTTCGCGGTCTCTGTATAACCCACCGATTGACAAGCGCAATTGAAGCGATTAAGAATACTGCTCTTTTCAAGTAACTGAGGGTTTCCATGTCCCGCCGCTGTGAGCTGACCGGTAAAGGTGTTTTATCCGGTAACAACGTATCCCACGCCAACAACAAAACCCGCCGTCGGTTTCTGCCGAATTTGCAGCCGGTAACGCTGTTATCCGATAAACTGCAACGCG
>JAJTHO010000074.1 GCA_021297975.1 Alphaproteobacteria bacterium | reverse complement strand
TAACGTTGCAGCGCGGCAGCCAGACGCTGAATCTGGTTGTGCGCTAATGGCAACCGAACTTCTTGTAAGCGATGATGATGCCGGACAACGGCTTGACCGCTGGTTGAAAGCGCGGGATGTGCCCTTTGCCGGGCTGCAAAAGGCGCTGCGCACCGGGGAAATTCGGGTGAACAGCAAACGGGTGGACGGCGCGGTGCGCCTTGTTGCTGGCGATAAAGTACGTTTGCCGCCACAGCTTCAGCCCGATGCCGCAAAAGCGCCCGCCCCCAACAACAAAGCCGCGCTAAAGCAATGGCAAAGTTTGATTCTGTTTGAGGATGAGTCGTTTGTGGCGCTGAATAAACCCGCGGGTCTCGCGACCCAAGGCGGCACGGGGCAAAAGCGCAGCGTGGATAGCTTGGCGCAACTCGCCTTCCCTACGGCAACGCCGAAGCTGGTTCACAGGCTGGATAAAGACACGAGCGGCGTGCTGCTCTTGGCAAAATCGCGCGCGGCGGCGGCAGCCTTGGCCGCGCAGTTTGCCGAACACACGGCGCAAAAAACCTATTGGGCTGCGGTGCGCGGCACAGTCTCAAAAACCCAAGGGGTTATTCGTGCCGGGCTCAGCAAGGGCGTCGGCGGCGCGCAGCTCCGCGAAATGATGCTGGTTGATTATGATGCGGAAATTTTAGAGACGGAATATACGGTTCTGGGGCGGGCTAAGGAGCTGTGCTGGCTGGCGCTGAAGCCTCGCGAAGGGCGCACGCATCAATTGCGGGTGCATTGCGCCAGTAAAAACATGCCGATATACGGCGACGGCAAATACGGCACGGCGGAACGCGGCGTGCGGCTGCATCTTCATGCGCGGCGGCTGTCGCTCGCGCACCCGCTCACCGGCAGGCGGCTTGAGCTGACTGCGCCCCTGCCGCCACACATGCTGACCACATGGGGCTTGTGCGGTTGGGATGATGGTGCTAGGCCAACACCACACTAAGTATATATGCAACCAACCCATGCGCCGCACCTGATTTTACCCAGCCGAAGCTGGGTTGGCCGCGTTTTGTTGCTGTTTGGCCTGATTGGTCTTGCTTTTGGCGCGCTGTGGCTTGCGGCAAATTCATACTTAACACCAGAGCGATTACGGACACTGCTTGTGGAGCATGTTGCAACAGCAACTGGCCGCACTTTAACCCTTGACGGTGATGTTCGGGTTCATGTGGGCTTAGAGCCGCGGGTAGAGCTGGGCGCGATAAGCCTTAGTAATGCCCCCGGTATGCAGGATGCGTTGATGCTCAAAGCCGAGCGGATGTCGGTTGCGGTGGATGCAATACAGCTTTTATTTGGCACACTCGTGCTGACAGAGGTCACGCTGGACACACCAGAGCTTTTTTTGGAGCGTAACGCTGCTGGTGTCGCCAATTGGGATATACGGCCAACGCAGAAGGCAGGAAAAAAGCAGGCCGCTGCGCTGGAAAATAGTGAACATTCAGACACCGCCGCAACCAACGATATGCCGCCGCTTTTATTTCAGCGTTTAGTGCTCTCTCGGGCGAAGATAGTTCTTCGCGAAGCAGAAGAACCTGAGAAAACAATTTTACTGGATAGACTGAGCGTTGATGCAAACAGCATGAATGATCCCATTCGCGCCGAGGTATCGGGAAGTTTTGATAATGTTCCTTTTTCTGTGAAAGGTATTTTGGGGCCCTTTGCGGTCATTGCGGCGGGTGATGGAAAATATCCCTTTGCCGTGCAAAGTCTTTTAGGTGCTATGGAATGGGCAACAACCGGCGAGCTGCAATTAAAACAGCGGCGGGTTCAGGCGATAACCGCCGCTCTAACAGCTAAAGTAAGCCAACTGCAAAATCTTAGCACACTGCTGAACCATCCCTTTCCCGATGGTCTTGATGGAAAAATTACAGCGACGCTGCAAGCCGATAGCGGCGGCGTGACGATAAGCGAGTTTAACGCAGACTTTCGCGATAAAGGGCGGTTGAATTTCAGCGGCAATGCTCTGGGTGATTGGCGGCGCGGCGCGTTTACGGGCGGCACGATAACCGGTCAGCTTGAGGCTGGAAGTTTATCTGCTTTAGCCGCACTCCTGAATATTCCGCTTGTGGGGGAAGAGCTGGTGCGCGTGCCGTTTAATGTTTCATACGCGGCAAAAGATCAGGCTATTAAAGCAGAGATTAGCAGCGCACAGCTCGGGGCAAACAGCTTTACCGCTCAATACAACCGGACATCTCAACGGGCAACAGTGGCCATAACCGATGCGCGTTTTGATGCGCGCAGCTACGCACCGAAACCAGCAGCCCTTCCCGCAGCAGGGACGCTGGGAACAGCGCAAGACAATACAGCAAAAAAAGCGGAACAGGACGCGTTTGCCGCGTTTTGGAAAAGTCGCTCGCGGCTGGCTGATGAGGCAACGTTAAGTGCAAAAAGCGTCATTTTGATGGGCGAGGGGGCAGACCCGCTTGCGCTGGAAAATGTGGAGGCACGCTTCGTTTCATCGGTGGATGCAACACGCATAACGCTGAACGCGGCAACGCGCGGTGACGGGAAGCTCTCCCTTGACGTTGCTGCAGTGCCCGCAGCGGCGAAGCGCTCGGCGCAGCTTAGTATCAAAAGCGAAACACGGCTTGCGAATGCTGCGCCGCTGATTGCAACACTAACAGGAGTGCCCGCACTCGATAGCGGTAACGGCGCCGTGCTTGTGGATGTAAGCGGTAACGCAACAACAGTTGATTCTTTTCGCAAAAGTCTTTCAGGCTCATTACAGATACTTTCCGAGCAGCCACAACTCAATAAGGCTTGGGTTTCAAGCTCTATTGGCCTTTTGGGCGATGCGGCAACCGTGTTACTAAAGGGGACGTCGTTAGAGAAGGCTTCGTGCGTCGCGGTGCGGTTACAAGGTGATAAAGGCCAATTCAATAGCCGTGTTGCCGCGCTTGATTCCCGTGATGTGGTGGTGGTTGCTGAGGGGAACGTGAATATCGGCAGCGAGCGTGTTGATATGCTGTTAACGCCTTACGGAAAAACCCCCGATTTAGCGGCATTGGTGGGCAGTATTCGCCTTTCAGGCGCGTTTAGCGATATCAAAACATCGGTGGTGCTGCCGGGGTTAACGCAAGCTGCCGATGGCACGATTCGGCTTTCTGGCCAGGCGGCCGGGGCGCTCGTGAATGCGGCAGGCTCATTGCTAGGTAATAAAAGCAAGCTCAAACTCCCCGGTGTGGCGGCTATTCCAGAAAATCTGTGCAGCCAATTGCTGGTGCGCGATGGAACAGGGCAGGCAACCGTTGCGGAGCGTGCGGCGCTATCGTTTCATAAGGGAGGCGCAGCGGAAAAATCTGAGCCAGTACGCTTAGAGAACCTGATGCCGAAAGGCAAGGAACTGCTAAAAAAGTTTCTGCCGTAAGGCCGCAGCAATACGCCCCGTTTCATCCAGCGGCGGGTATGACCAGCTTTCAAGCGGCACTGTTTCATTAAATATTCTATAATAGCCGCGTGTGCGGAGCTGGCTCAAAAAATCAACAATCCGGGGTTTCTGAATACTCATATCATAATAATAGAGCGGCTTTTCGCTTGTTACGGCTTCGGTCAGCATAGATATAGAGTCACTGGTGACGAGTACGGCATCACTGAGCGCCAGCAAGGCATGGTAGGGATTCGCCGTCTGTTCCGTCCACAGCCAGTGGGATGTGCCCATGAGTGCACGTTGCAGCGCGGCTGTTTGCGCTGCCCCCGTTCGCCGCGACGGTGTAACCAGCAACGAGCCGCCATGCTGCTGCTGAAACGCTGCCAAGGATTTACCCAGCCGTTCGGCATCGGCTTCTGTAAACGTATTATGCGGGCTTTTGCCCCCCACCAAAACCCCCAGCCATGGGCGGGGTAGACCATCCCACACCGAGGCAAAAACCGGCGCAGCGGCGTTGATTGTCTCAATGGTCAGGTGGTGAATCGCACCAAAACTACTGAAAACATTATCCCCCGTAAGTCCATCGTGTTGCGGCACCACCACAGCATCAAAAAAGCGCGTCGCGTTTTTGCTGTTCTGTACATGGAGTATTTTTGTCACAGGCGACAGACGTTTCAGCGCCAGCATGGCCGGGATGCTGCGCCGACCGCAGGAAATCGCTACATCGGGAAAGGGCGCGGTGATGTGTTTGCCGCTCAGGCGAATCGCGCCGCCTAGGTATCCAACTAACCCTGGGGGGGCAAAGCCCAGCCAGCCCGGCGCGGTCACGGTGTGCGCCGTGTAATCCTTAAAGCCCAGCCGTTGCGCCAATCCTTCGGCCTGGTTGCGCATGCCAATTTCGCCGGTGGTGAGTGTCCAACAAGAGATGTTCATGAACATTCTTTTATGCGATGGGGCGTCCGTTATGTAACAAAAAATTAACCGTATGCTTGTATGTGTTGTCTCATGTCCACGGGTAAAACCATCCTCGTTGTTGAAGACCGCAATAGCAGTTTGAAATTGTTCCAGGATTTGTTGGATAATAAGGGCTATGCGGTCGTTCCTATTACTGACGGCAGCCTCGTAGAAGACGCCGTTCTCCGCCATCGCCCGGATTTAATTGTGATGGATATTCAACTACCGGGAAAATCAGGTTTGGACATTATCCCCGCCTTAAAAATCCATCCAGATACACGTTCTATTCCGATTTTAGCTGTGTCTGCCTTTACGATGGAAAGCGATGTGGCGCGGATTATGGCCTCTGGCCCCGATGCATTTATGACTAAGCCATTTAATATATTGGATTTTTTGAAAAAAGTAGCGGAGCTTTTGGCAAGCAGCGATTCGGTTAAAAAAGCTGTTTAGCCTAAGCCAAGCCCTACGCGATTTTCCGCAACGCAACCTGCCATACCTGTTCCGTCGCATCCTGGCTAATATCCAGAACCTCAACCGGCAAACCGGCGAACATCGCCCGCGTTTCCGCTTCAGAGCGGTATTGCAGCACCCAATCCATCAAAAAGCTCAGGTTCCATTCCATGCGTTTTGCGCCGCTGGCCATATTCGCAAACACCAAAATGCCGCCGGGTCGTAGCGCTTGAACGAGTTTTTCAATCATCACGCGCCCCTTATCAATATCGAGATAATCTAAGAGACCGAGAGAATAAATCAGATCTTGCGGCGGTAGATGACCAAAGGCGCGCTGCCATTGAACCATACCCACAAAGCTGGTTTGCAGCGGATTAACCGCAACCGGGAAGGGCTGATGCAAGGTTAGGGGATAAACCGCCTGATGCGCCTGATCCAGCGCAGCTTTGTCCTGATCTATCAGGGTTATGGTCAGCGGGGCTGCAACATCAACCTGACGCAGCAAATCTTGCAATTCCACGGCTGCCCCTGCGCCCAGATTGAGCACATGCAGCGGCTCGCCGGTATTGTGAAGAAGCAATTCGCGCAAATGACTGGCGGTGTAGGCGGAGCGATTGGGTACAAACGCGCATTTAACCGCCCCAACATAATTGATCAGTTGCTGATAGAGTGTTTTGCCGAACGGCGCCTGATTGTGCAGATAGCCCATGATGATAAAATCGCCGGGATAGCCAAGCGGCTTTTCAAACGAGCGTTTATATAGCTCACAATCCATAAATTCTGTTGTGACCATACGTTCCGTATAGTCTTTCATGTGCTGCAACAGCGGCTCATTGCCCTTAGTGCGCTCTAAAACAGCATTGGCGCGGCGTTGGAAATCATCCCAATACGGCATCAGCTTG
>JAJTHO010000168.1 GCA_021297975.1 Alphaproteobacteria bacterium | reverse complement strand
TAAAATTAATCAAGATGCTTCTTAAGCGTTTCAACGCAATCTCCGTGATACAAACGAAAAGGCTTATGCATAGTTTTTTATGAGGATTTCCCGCACAACGCCGCGGCTTGTCGCTTTGGAATTGATCCGGCGACTCGCATCGACACGCAGAATGCTGAAGCCTTCATAAAGAACATCAAAAAATGGATCATTGATATAGTTTGTCGGATCCGAATTGCTCAGTAGTTGGGACGCGCCGCGCGCATGGATAGCGCGGTATAATGTACTCAAACGGCGTTGCTCCTTATCATCGAAGGCTTCTTTGCTGTATGCGGTAAACTGCGCGGTTTGGCTGATAGGTCTATAGGGGGGATCATAATAAATGAAGGTGTTGCGGTTTGCTATATCACCAACAAGACTAAAATCAGCCAGTCTAATATCGGCAATCTGTAAGGCAGCACTGGCTGCACGCAGTTTATCTTCAAAAAGAATTCTTGGGTTTGTATACCGCCCAAACGGTACGTTAAAACCGCCGCGGCTGTTAACACGGAAAAGACCATTAAAACAGGTGCGATTCAGAAAAATTGTTTGCGCGGCACGCAGGGGGTGTGCGGTCTCGCTATTTTCTTGCCGTGTTGTGTTGTAGTGGTTGCGAACGGCCTCAAAAAAATCGCGGCGCTTGCTATCATCAAGTGGTAAGAACTGTTTTTCTATGCTGTCTAGATGCCTAATCAGTGCATCTGGGTGCAACTTTAGTGTGTTATATAGCAGAATTAACTCTGGGTTTATATCAAACAAGTACGCTTTTTTAATGTCATAATGCGAGGCCAAGTGGAAAAACAGCGCCGCGCCACCAACAAACGGTTCGATGTAAGTATCAACCTGCCCTGATAATAATGCTTCCGGAAAATTCTGCTCTAGAATCGGCAGTAATTGCGTCTTACCCCCCGCCCACTTCAATATCGGTGCGGCTTGCAACGGCAGTTGTTGCGGTACGGTATAGATTTTTGCGGCGTGCATAGTGTTTTACCCTTGAAAGCCATGCTACAAAATACGGCTAAAGCCAATTAAAAATAGATCGTTCCGGCAAAGTGAATTGTGCTGCTTTGCATCCTGACCTATAAGGCCGCGTATGCGAATACTCCACATTATGACAGCATTGGGCAACGTCGGTGCGGAAACGTATGCAATCAATGCCATATCTTTTGAAAAATCTGCCTTTTATTGTTCATACAAACTTTCCAGTAGAAACTGATGGTTGGATCATGGCGGCTTTGCTAGAGTTACGGTTCTAGTTCCGCGCTGGTATCATTTTTGTTGTTGCCGTTGCCGCTTTGTAGATGATAACTGTGCCCTTAGAAATAAGGCAAAAACTTGAGTTTCTATGGATATATTTGCACTATTAGCTGGTAGTTTGTGTACTCTGAGTTTAATTCCTCAGTTAGTCTGTGCGCAGCGCGGTATTTGTCAAATCTCAAAGGTTTTTCTAATAATGTACTTGGTGGGTGTCATCAATTGGGGGCTGTTCGGCTTTACACTTACACCTATCAACTACCCCCTTTTGTCAATTAGTGTACTACAAGCAATTTTTACATTTTTAATTCTAGTCAAGTTAGTTAAACGCCATGGATAACCGTAAGCAAATAATCAAAAAATATACAGTTTACAGATGGCGTCTATTTTTGGGAACCTTACTTGGCCTGACTATCTACGCCATTCTAATGTATATTTTTTATTTCCTTTTCTCTGGATTATGGGAAGCAATTTCCGGCACTGCTGTTGAACCTCCAGTTATTGATTTCATGTCATCATATGATAAGCCAGCACAAAATGGTTACTGGATATTTGTATGTTCAGCTATTCTGTGCGGTTTACTGTTATCAGCGTGGTTGCCATCAAAGATTGGAGCGAGTTTAGGCAAGTACCTTTTGGGTGTATGCTATGTCGATGAATCGGGAAAAAAGATTTCCCTTAGACAAACCCTGATCAAAACTTTGTATAACATCTTACTTTTTCTAGCGCTCGCACTGCCAGGACCAATTATTGGTTTTAGTATGGGACGAGGCTCAGAAACCGCCTCTCTTGGGTTGCTTTTTTTAGCTACTGCCGTGGTTTTGTATTATGCATTCAAACGAGATGAAAGTGGTAGAACATTATCCTACCGCAAATCAGGCCTTGTCCCAATATCTAGAAAAGATATTCAGTCGTTTAAGAGTGAAATCACACCAATATAAAAACTTACCATACACATGTTTTGCCATCCAGTTGCGGCGGCGATTTGTAAATCTCCGCCCAGTCTTTTATAACCAGCTGTAATTGTTCAAGCCGGTTCGAGTTTAGTCCGCGCTGGTGTGCCACCACAAAAATTGAAGATACCGCAAAGTGAATTGTGCCGCCCTGATTCCTTACCTATAAGACGCGTATGCGAATACTCCACATTATGACAGCTCTGGGCAACGGCGGGGCGGAAACCTATGCAACCGATGCCATGCTGGCGCTGCAGGAAGCAGGCGCGGATCAGGCGGCGTATGTTGCGCCGCAGGCGCTGCGTACGAAGGAATTAGCGGCAGCGGGGCTGCGGGTAACGATGGCCACCAGCCGCTTTCGTCCGTTGATGCGCCGTGCGCTCAAACGCTTGATCGCTGTTGAGCAGCCCGATGTGATTCATTGCTGGATGCGGCGGGCGGGGGAAATCTGCCCGGCGCAGACCAGCATCCCCGTTATCGGCTGGCTGGGCGGGTATTACCCGCCGGAAGCCTATAAAACAGCCTCACACTTTATCGGCGTAACCCACGACATCAGCCGCCACCTCGGCGAGCGCGGCGTGCCCGCGGAGCGCCGCTTTGTGGTGCACACGTTCCCTAGTCTGCCCAGAGAGACGCCCCCGCCGGTTTCCCGCGCCAGTCTAGATACGCCGGAGGGCGCGCCGCTGCTCCTCGCGCTGTCGCGTCTCCATGCGCATAAGGCGCTGGATACGCTGCTGAATGCGCTAGCCGAATTGCCGGATTGTTATCTCTGGATTGCCGGAGACGGGGCGCTCGAAGGGGCGCTGAAAGCGCAGGCTGCTGCCTTAGGCATCACAGGCCGTGTGCGTTTCCTCGGCTGGCGCAGCGACGG
>JAJTHO010000144.1 GCA_021297975.1 Alphaproteobacteria bacterium | reverse complement strand
CTGATAACAGGCACAGAAGGCTTAATAATCCCCGCTTTTTCATAGGCAATTTTCGGCAGGGTGTTGCCAAGGAATTCCTGATGATCCATCGAAATGGGGGTTATGATAGAGGCGAGCGGCGCAGCAATAACGTTTGTTGCATCCAGCCGCCCGCCCAGCCCCACCTCTAACAGCAACACATCCGCAGGCTCTTCTGCAAACAGGCAAAAGGCGGCGGCGGTCGTGATTTCAAAAAAGGTAATCGGGTTGTCGCCGTTTGCCTTCAGTGCGCGCTCTAAAGCGTCGATAAGCCGCGCATCGGCAACCTCCGCGCCGCAGAGACTGATGCGCTCGTTAAAACGCACGAGATGGGGTGAGATATAGCTATGCACGCGGTATCCCGCCGCGCCGAGGATAGCGCGTAGCAGCGCCACCGTGCTGCCCTTGCCATTGGTTCCGGCAATGTGGAGTATGGGGGGCGTCCGCTGTTCGGGATTGCCAAGGGCAGACAGCAAACCCCTGATTCTATCCAAGGATAAATCAATCACTTTCGGGTGTAGCGCCAGCATACGCTGGAGCTGTGCGGCAACAAGGGGGCTGGTCATGGCTGTTCGGGGGAAAGTTCCGTAAAGCGCACCAGCACGGAGGTGGCGAGCTGGTTGTTGATAACCTGCTGGCTGGTGAACAGCAGTTTTTCGCGTGGCTGCAGATTTTTTTGCTCAGCGTTCGCCAGCCATTGCAGCAGCGGGCGTTTCCCCGCATCGCGCACGGTGACCAGCATATTCGGCACGGCAACAGGAGATTCGCTGGTATTGGTCACCTGACCATGCACCAGCACCGCATAGCCATCGCCCACCCGGTTGCTATGAACCTCCACCGCATCGAGTGTAAGCCCCGCGCCCAGCACCGGCACGGGCAAGCCAATCGTTTCATACAGCCGTGCGGTTGGTTCCCATTTTTTTGTGAGTGTCTTCGGCAGGGCAGCAAGCAGACTGATGCTGAGCAGGAAAACAGCAGCGCTGCTGAGCGCAAAAATGCGGGCAGCGCGGCGGATATCGCGCGGCGGGCGAGGCGGCTTTTTAACAACAGACACTGCAACTGGTTCTGCTTTTTCTGGTTCTTGAAACCATTTATGGCCGCAACTGCCGCAGCGAACGGTGCGCCCAGCCTCACCCAAGGCATCATTCGCAACCAGAAAGCGCACATTACAGGATGGACACGATACAATCATACCCTGCCTCCTTAGCGCGGCCGATTGGGGTCAACAAAACGGAACAGTGCGGCGTCAAGTGGCTTTCCGGCGCTGACGTCTTGGAGAGTAACGGTGATGAGTTGCTGCTCTTGGTCTAAAATATACCAGGCGGCCAATTGGAACGGATTCTTTTGAAAGGCAAAGGTTGCGGGCGGGTTGTCGGCATAGCGGCTGAGCGCATAGAGCATGGTGTCATCTTCGTAGAATGTGAATTTCAGATCGCTGCGATTTAAGGTGGCGTCGTCTTCCAGCAGGAAAGCGAGGGGCAAATCGCTTCGGCCTAGATAGCTGACTTGTTTCACATCCGCGTCATAATACACATAGCTATTGCCTGTGCCAACAAACAACCAGCGCGGCGGCGGAGCGTATTCGAGGCGCAGACGACCGGGGCGTTGCAGGTCAAAGGTGCCGTGCAGCTCAGAGCCATCGGCATTGGTTTGCGTAAAACGGGCGCTGAGGGTGGTGAGTTTTTTGACGTACGCATCAAGCTGTTTAAAGGCCGCGGCGCTCTCTGCGGGCGGGAGCGGCTCGGTTTGTAGTGTCGCGGGTAAGGGCAGCGGCATGGCGCTTGCCAGCGCAGGCGTGAGCAACAACAATAAACAAAGCAAAAAAGCCATATGTAACTGAACCTCTTGCCACCACCTATCAGGGTGTTGTGACGTCATTCCGAGCAAACAAAACCTAAGGTTTTGTGCTGTCGAGGAATCTCCCTTTAAATCTAGGGGAGATCCTTCGACTGTGCAAAACGTACCGTTTTGCGTCGCTCAGGATGACGCCCATCTGAAAATGATGAACATTAACACCTCTACCCCATGCCGCGAAAGAGTGCTATACACTATCCATGTCACGTTTTTTTTCAGCACCAACAGTGTTTTTTTGCCACATTTGTGTGGCGGTGCTGCTGGTTGGCGGGGCGCTGGTGTCACAGTATGGCTTTGGTTATGCGCCGTGCACGCTGTGTTTATGGCAGCGTGTGCCTTATGCGGCGGTTACAGCGTTGGCGCTTGCGGGGTTAAAGTGGCCGCGCTGCTTTTGGCTCTATGCCCTTGCGCTGGTTTATGCCGCAACAGCGGCGCTGGCGTTTTATCACAGCGGTGTTGAATACGGCTGGTGGCGCTTTGAAAGCAGCTGTACCAGCACAGGCGGGGCGGCGCTGACTCTTGCAGAGCTTGAAGCGGCCTTGATGGCGGCACCGCTGGTGCGGTGTGATGAGCCGCCGTTTGTGGTGTTTGGCTTATCCATGGCTGGCTGGCACGCCGTTGCAGCACTCTTTTTATCTATTTTAACAGCACTACAGGGATGGTTTTATGAACGGCGTATCGGCTGAGGCGCGCACGCGCATGCTGCGGGTTAACCACGCGGGGGAATACGGCGCCCAGCGAATCTATGAAGGGCAGCTGGCGGTGCTGGGGCGGCATGCTCTTGCGCCGCGTATTCGCCATATGGCCGCGCAGGAAAAAAAGCATTTAGAGACCTTTACGGCGCTTCTCTTAAAGCATAACGTTCGCCCGACACTGCTGCAGCCGCTGTGGCATGTGGCCGGGTTTGCGCTGGGGGCGGGCACGGCGCTCTTGGGCGCGAAAGCGGCGATGGCCTGCACGGCGGCGGTGGAAGAGGTTATCGAAGGGCATTACGCGGCGCAGGCGGAAGCGCTTGGCGACACACAGCCCGACATAAAAGCCGCAATCGACAGCGCCAGCCATGACGAAGTGGCGCACAAGCAGGAAGCGCTGGAGTACGGCGCGGAAACGTTGCCCGGTTATCCCATTTTTAAAGCAGTGATAACGTTTGGCAGCATTGCTGCAATCTGGCTATCCCAGCGGGTTTAACAGCTGTTCCCAACGCGCGGCGATAGCGTGCCAGTTTTCATAGCGCCCACGTGCGTTGAGCGCGCCCTGATGCAGCGTGCGCCACAAGGCATCATCATGCAGCACGCTGTACACCGCGCTGCAGAGTTCGGCTTCTGTATTGCAAATAAAGCCGGTTAAGCCCTGTTGAACCCGTTCGGCCACCGCGCCGGTATTGCGGGTGATGATGGGAATGCCCAGCGCGGCGGCCTCGGCGGCGGCGAGGCAATAGGTTTCCGGCTTATCCCACGGGAACACCGCAACGCGGATGTTTTGAAGTTTATCTGCAAGCGCTGGCCAAGGCAGCGGCGCAAGACACTCAATGCCGATTGCGCTTAGGGCGGCGGCATCAGGTTGCGGGGCGATGGTGGTGATGAGGCGTGCTTCGGGAAACACCGGGTGGATGTTCTGTTTCCACAACGCCGCCAGCGCATCAAAGCCGCGATACCGCTGGGTTAAAAACGCCGCAACCGGGGGCGGGGCAT
>JAJTHO010000163.1 GCA_021297975.1 Alphaproteobacteria bacterium | reverse complement strand
TCCCCCTGCGCTGTATTATACCAACATGTATACACTTTTCCACTGTATACTGGCTTACACTGATATTTTACAAACTTGCGTTAATGCGGCGTATCCGCCGTAAACGCCATCACCGCGCCTGCAAGACCAATCCCCACCGTGGTAATCGCCTCGGCCTGAACCGGCGAAATGCCTATCCCGGCGCTGGTTGCGATGCCGATAAGGCCAATCCAGGTGCTGCGCTCGGATGCGCGGTCTAAAATCCATTGCAATAAATTTTTCATAGCGTGTTTCCTTTTTGTTTTTGATTTATCACCTGTCATTTCCGAATGACGTCATTCCGACCAAAGCCGCATTGGCGGCTGCGTGGAGGAATCTCCTCATTATTCTGAGGGAGATCCTTCGACGCTGCAAAACCTATCGGTTTTGCGCCGCTCAGGATGACCCCGCGGGGATAGATCAGGTGATGAGGTTTTTAATTGACTTTTAAAATTTAACTAGTTAGACTAGTTAAATGCTTACCTATTCTGTTTTCGATGCTAAAACGCATCTTTCGGCGATTCTTGATAAGATCGAGGCCGGGGAAGAGGTGGTGATTACCCGCCACAAAAAGCCCGTTGCGCATCTGAGGCGCTATCAAGACACCAAAGCGCAGGTAAAACGCGCACACGCGATTGATGCACTGATAAAATTGCGGGATGATCTGAATATGGACGGTTCAGATTGGCGCGAGGCGATTGAAGAAGGCCGCCAATGAAGGCGGTTGTCATTGATGCCTCTGTTATCGCAAGCTGGCTTTTCCCCAATCAAGCCGACGAAAAAACAGACGCCTTGCTTTTTAAAACTAAAGCAGAGGAAATTTCTCTCGTTGCGCCCATCCTACTAAAATATGAATTCATCAACATTACGTTGCGCAATGTTCGGCATAAAGGGCTGAGCGATGCGCACGCAAAAAAAACATTATCCTATTTCAAAGCACTGAACATCACTTTCGATACACAGAACGCTGATTTTGATATTGAGCCTTTATTTAGTCTAGCACGCAAACACGGCTTGACGAGCTATGATACGACGTATCTTGATGTGGCGTTGCGCTGGAATATCCCCATTGCAACCCGCGACAGCGGTATTGCTAAAGCCGCGCAGGCGGCAAAAGTCAAACTGGCGTTTTAGCTATACGCCCGCCTGAGCCATCCCTTCAAAAACCGCTGCTGTTTTGGCTTTAACGCAACCAGCGTGCGGTAAAAGCCCCCCGCCTCTGCCTTTAAGGCCGCAAGCAGCACGGCTGGATTCGCGGCGTCTATCGCGTTGAATGTTTGCCGCCCCAGAATGCCGTCTTCCTCAACCGGCGTGCCGCATGCCCTCAGCGCCCGCTGTATCAGCACATGCGCCTGTGTTGCGCCCATATTAACCGCGAGGTTAAACAGCTTTTTCGCTAGCCCACCATTGCGAATTCGCGCATAGCCATTTGGCCGCCAGTAATCCTCGTAATACAAATGCCGCGCCCGCGCCTTGGTGAGGGCGGCAATGTTTTCATGCGGATAGCGGCGCTGGGAGATGCCGAATTTTGTGAGGCCGCCAGGATCGGCAGGGTCGTTTACAAGCCCGCCTTCATCGGCTAAAAGCGTTTCAAACGCAGCAAGGAAACGGATGTCAAGGATGGATTCAGCGGTCATAAACGTGCGCCATGATTGGAGTGTGGAGGAAGTGGAGGGTTTGCTTGCGCAGCCCTTGTTAAAATTGGTTGCGGACGCCGCCGCCGTGCACCGCGCATCGTTCCCGGATGGGGATATTCAGCTGGCCAGCCTGATGAGCATCAAAACCGGCGGTTGCCCGGAAGACTGCTCCTATTGCCCGCAATCGGCGCATTTCAGCGGCACGGGTGTTGCCAAAGAAGATTTGCTCAGTGTTGAAACCGTGCTGGAGGCTGCCCGCGCCGCGAAAGCCGCCGGCGCATCGCGCTTTTGTATGGGGGCTGCTTGGCGCAGCGCGCCGAAAGGCTCACCGCGTGCGGAAGAACAGTTTAACCGCGTGTGCCAGATGGTGGAGGGCGTGCGCGGCCTCGGTATGGAAGCGTGCGCAACGCTTGGCATGATAACGCCCCAGCAAGCACAGCAGCTTAAAACCGCTGGCCTGACCGCGTATAACCACAACCTTGATACCGGCGCGGATTATTACGAGGATATAATCTCAACGCGCCAGTATGCAGACCGGCTCAACACCATTGAAAACGTCCGCAACGCAGGGATTACCGTCTGTTGCGGCGGGATTATCGGCATGGGGGAAGAAACCGTCCACCGGGCGCAGCTGCTCGCCACGCTGGCGAACATGACGCCGCAACCGGAAAGCGTGCCGATTAATGCGCTGGTGGCGGTTGAGGGCACGCCGCTCGCGGATATGCCGCCCGTTGACCCGCTCGAACTCGTGCGCATGTGCGCCGCGGCGCGGATCATGATGCCGTATGCGCGGGTGCGGCTGTCGGCGGGAAGGCTGCGGCTATCGCGCGAGGCGCAGACGCTGTGTTTCCTTGCCGGGGCGAACTCGATTTTTTATGGCGAGAAGCTGCTGACAACGGGGAATAATGAGCTGGCGCTGGATCAGGCGTTGCTGCGGGATATAGGCGCGGGGGATGTTCGCGTTCTCGCTGCAGCTTGAAATAGGGGGGTGAGGGGTAAGGTATCAGGCATGAAAACCGCCCTCACCTCATGCCTCAGCCCCCCTCACCCCTATACAACCGCAATCAGAATCCCCACCAGCGCCGCAAACACCGCCGCGTTCGCGCCGATGATAAGGTTTTCCAAGCGGTCGAGGCGCTTTTCCAGCTGGCCAAACCGCTCAGCGCAAAGTGAGACGTGCAGGCACAGATTGTCCTCTTCCTGAGGCTGGGTTGAAATAGACATAAAGTAAACACCTTCTGAAGCGGCATCGGCCGCCATTTCGTTAAACATAGGGATAGGCTTTCGCTGAAAAACACACAGGGGGTTGCGCAAATGCGGCAACGGGGCTATCACAAGCGCCACCGTGCCATCGTAGCTCAGTCGGTAGAGCAACTGATTCGTAATCAGTAGGTCGGGGGTTCGATTCCTCTCGATGGCACCAGTTTTTTTGTGTCCAACTCGACAGATTGGCAATAAGGAGATACCCATGATTCGCAGCCTCACCGCCGCCTTTGCGCTATCCGCACTCATGCTGACCGCCGCAAACGCCGCCGATTTCACGGTGAAAAGCGAGACCTTTAAAAACGGCGCGGTGATGCCAAAATCCGTTGAGTTTATCGGCTTTGCTTGCGATGGCGGGAATCAGTCACCACAATTGAGCTGGAGCGGTGCACCCGCCGGCACCAAAAGCTTTGTCATCACCCAACACGACCCGGATGCACCCACAACCGTCGGCTGGTGGCACTGGACGGTGTATAACATCCCCGCAACCGTCAATGCGTTACCAGCAGGCGCCAGCAAATCCGCGGCCTTGCCCAAAGGCGCGCTCGAAGGCTTAACGGATTATGGCACAACCGGCTTCGGCGGCGCCTGTCCGCCCAAGGGCGACAAACCGCACCGCTATAACACAACGGTATACGCCCTCAGTGTCGAGAAATTCGACATGCCCGCCGAAACAATGACCGGCGCAAAGCTGATGTTTTTGATTAAGGATGTGACCTTGGGCAAGGCGACGATTACCGGGCTTTATGGGCGTTAATTAGCTCACAACCGCCCTATCCGTGACCCGCCGCCAGTTTGTGCCATCAGAAAACGCCACCACCGCCCCGCCGGATTCATTGCTGATGTATATAAGACCAGCGGTGTTGCCGCTCGCGGCGGGGAGGCCGGCAACAGTATAGCTCGGCAGCTGTTGCGGCGCCTGCGTTGTCGCAACAGTCCACGCGGTTCCGTTATAGACATACGGCCGGTTTTCATCCTTTACCCAGCCGGATAGCCCAGCATACGGCGCATAAAACCGCCAGATGCCGCCGAGAAATTGCGCCAATGCCCTCGCCTGCCCTACCCATGCGCCGGTGGGGGATGCGGCAACGATATAGAGCGCGCCTTCAACCGGGCTGCCCGGGGGCGCGGGGAGGTCTTTATCCTCAATCGCCGCCTGAACAAGCGCATCCAAGCGGTTCAGCGTATCCGCATGGGTGACTTCTTTTTGCGCCTGGCTGCTGAGAATATAGGGAAATTGCAAACGGGGTGTTGTTGACATATGGGGTCATTCCTGATACTGTTTTTTTGGGGTCATGGGGTCAATACCCCATAAGGAGAGTGTAATGGCCGATGTGAAGATACGAAAATTAAAAGATATATACGTTGAATGGTTCAAGCAGGACGCCAAGCGAAAAGGTATTAGCCTAGAGGAAGAGCTACGTCAGCGGCTTGAACAAAGCATTCTAGACCAGCAATTGAAGGCCAGACGCGCCCTAATCGAAGACTTGAAGACATTCAAAATGATACCAGCGCCCGGCTATGACAGCGTTAAAGCCATTCGCGGCGAACGCGACCGCATTGGCAAAAGAGTCGATGCGACGAAAAAAGAAGCCGCACGCAAGAAAACGAAGGCTAAGTCATGAACGTTCTTGATTCGTGCGTCATCGCAAAATGGTATATTGATGAGGGAGATAGCAAGGCGGCGCGAAAACTACTTGAAACAACCGATGTTCTATCCGCGCCCTCTATCGTTGTTTCCGAAGTTATCGCTGCGTTTTCTCGCTATTTCACGGGCGGAAAAAGCACTATTTCTGCTGAGGCGGCCTTGGAGAAGTGGCGCAACAGTCTCCAGCACGGATTGCTGCGCATTGTTGACCATGATTTTTTCTTCTTGGATGCTATGCAGCTTTCCATAAAGCTGGAACATGCTTTCCATGATTGCTTATACCTTGTACACGCGCAGCGCGAGAACGCCCGCCTCATCACCGCCGATAAAAAATTCGCCCGCAAAGCGCGCTTGGTCTATCCGGAAACCTATCTGCTCAGCGAGCTGTAACTTTACAAGACGGCCGCTGCCGCCGTGCCGCGGCCTACCCGGCTGGATAACTGATAGACGCGGACGCTAAGGCTGGTTTGAACAGCGCTGAAATCGGCAATCTGCTGCGCGGCGGTATAAATCGCTGTTGGGGTCATGACCCCAAGTGTGCGCACAACAGAAGCACCATTCAAAATCTCAACCTCATACTGCTCAAGGCTTTCATCCAGCGCCGTATCGCTGTTATCCTGCCAGCCCGCGGCTAAGCGTGCTCGGCGAATCCACGACAGGGTTATATCGCCGCTGCCGTTACGCGCCGCGCGAAGATGCACCGGGGCGAAGGGTTTGAGCGATGCGCCCGATGGCGTGAGGCTGACCGCCGCCGCATCATCGAGGAGCGCGCCGTTCGACACAGCCTTCTCATACCGCAGCACGCCCAGATTTGAGAACGCCAAGGGCTGGCGCACAACTTCACCGCCCAGCAGCACAAAACGCTCATTCACCGCGTGCGTGCCCATCGCCCATTCTGTGCCGCGCCGTCCGCGCAGCAGGCGCGATAAGCGGTAACGGTTTGTGCCCACAAGCGTGGCAGTCGCAAATTGCAGAATCTCGCTGCCCAAAACCGCCGTGTTCGCGCCGTTCAACACCAAATCGTCGCTAAACGATTGCAGCGCGCCGTCATCCAGCGTCACATCCACGGTGTTTTTTGTGTCCCACGTCGCGGGGTACAGCGCCGCCGCGAGTGCCGTGCTCGCCTTTCCGGCGATCGCCTCCGCGTTCAGCAGCGTGCGCGGCTCATACGCAACATCGTCAAAAGATTCATACAGCGCCGCGTATTGCCAGCGCGTGTCGCCGCGTTTTTTTGATGCGGCGGCATACCAGCACAGCGTGTCGTCGCTCTCATCCACCAGCG
This sequence comes from Alphaproteobacteria bacterium, assembly GCA_021297975.1. Lineage (GTDB taxonomy): Bacteria > Pseudomonadota > Alphaproteobacteria > JAJTHO01 > JAJTHO01 > JAJTHO01. Next base: position 2,076 of record JAJTHO010000163.1, on the reverse strand, counting down.
GTATATCAAGGGCATAGAGCGTGCTGCCCCCCGCAATCACCAGCGCGGCTATATTGCCCGCGCTGGTTGTTAGCTGCGACTGCTGATAGGTTGCGGCATCGGTTGAAACGCCCTCAACCTGCAGCGTACCGCGCTCGGCCACACAGCGCGTCAGCCGCACGACATGCGCCTGGTTTTTAACCGTCAATGTCACCACATCCCCCGGCTCCAGCGCTAGGTATTTTGCGGGCAACGTGAATTGATAGCGGGTGCGTTCTTGCAGCGCCGTATCGAGGAGAATTTGCGCCGCGCGGCGGGCTTGCGAGGCGTTCAACACGCCGCCAAAGCGCACGGTGTCGGTGTTTTGCCCCTCGGTTATTTGCCGCTGGGCGCGCTGGGTTACGGGCTGGTAATCCCGCGCCGCATCGGCATAGACGACGTCTAACTGTTCAGGGAGGGCGTCGGCGGCAAGGCGCGTTAATAATAGCGTATCGCCGCTGCCAGGTTTCAGGGGCATTAAATCAGCCTCTGGAATTGCCAGCATGCTGGCACGACCCCGATGCGAAAAGCGCAGCGCATTGCCGCTGGTTATCGAATCGAATTGCAGCAGGCCTTGAACTTCTTCAATCACATCGCGCAGGCGTGTGCGGTCGGAAATGGTGAGGCCGGGAAAATAGCCGGTTAGGGCGGCGGTGGAGACACTGGATGCAGGCAGCGCGCTGCGGGAAACAAGGTCATCGAGGAGAGTGCGAAGATCGGACATGGGGGACTCTGGAAATAGGATTAATGACAGTCTTTTTGTGTTTGCGTCATCCCGACTAAGGCTGCGCATGCAGCCGCACGGAGGGATCTCCCATTGCGAGGAGATCCCTCAACTTCGCTGCGCTGCGTTCGGGATGACGCCTCTTTTGTTAAGAATCAACCATATAAGCCGCCAAAAACCCAGCGAAAATAGTAATACCAAAACGACGGCAGACTGCTGCTGCGAGAGAGCAGCGCATACAGCCGGTCATCCAGCGCAAACGAGGGATTAATCCCCTTTTTATAGACATCATACGCCATAAAAACCCGCGCCGCGTGATCCGGGCGGTACATGGCGTTTGGCTGGAGATAGACGGGGTTTGAGGTCTGCCAACGGGTTGCATCAAACGGCACAACGGACGCAGCGAACTCGTAATGTTTACTGGCTGGGGCAAGTATCGCATCGCGCAGAAAACCCACCCCATTATCCATCACCGTTTGCAGCCCCGTGCCGCCAATCTGCAGCGCGATTTCCAGCCACGGCTCGAGCGTGTAATGCTGGTAATGCAGCGCGTCGCGCTTGATGTAATCCAGCGATTCCCCGGCGCTGACCGCCGCGCGGGGCAGATCATGCGTTGCGTCGTTAAACGCGGTGGGACTTGGGGCGACAACAATGCTGCCGTTGCCAAACGGGAAATTCTGCGCGGCAAAGGCGGTGATGGTGGAGACCAGAGCGGTGTATTGTGTGGTGAGGCCGAGCAGGTCATACACCTGCAGCAAGACCTTGTAATGATGCGTGTAATGATTGCTATAACGCAGGCTCCCCTCGCCTGTTGCGGCTGTAAACGCATAGGCTTCCTTGGCGGTTTTGAGCGCGTTTAGCCACGATGTAATCCGCGTTTGCTCGCCGGCTGTAAAATCGCTCCACCGCTGTTTGATAACGCGCAGCAGGCCTTCGAAATTAGTCTCATCAATCGGCTTGCCGGTGGGCTGATTTGTGTCCGCCCACGCAAGCACCAGCGTTTTAATTTTTGCCAGCACCGCCGCATCCCCCGTCCCGCCATGGGACAACGTGTAGCGGTAATACTGGTTCAGCACCGGCAGGCGCACGCGCAGCTCGGTAAACCCGGCGCGTGTGTCCTGAACCGCATCAAGGCTCGTATCCGGCTCGCCCTGGCTGCGGAGGGTTTGCACCGCCTTGCTGGTCTCTGTCATGTATTGCTCGGCGAATTTTTTCAGGCGCTTGCGCTGAACATTCTGCCACGACAGGCCGGTGTTCAGGCCAGGCAGCGCGGTATAGGCCAAGGGGGCGGTATCGGCGGGAAAGCTGAGGGGCATATTTTTCTCGAAATGTGA
>JAJTHO010000160.1 GCA_021297975.1 Alphaproteobacteria bacterium | reverse complement strand
ATTAATAGACAACGTGTTGGATGGAATCCCACACAACGTGAGCTTCGGGCGCTAGCCGAACGAATGGCACTAGCCGACAATACCGCGGCGAGAGAAGTAGCCGCGATGTTGAAAACACGCGGAAGAGTCTGCGAAGGAAACATTCTCGTTATCTTCACCCCCATCTCGCTGATTTGGGACGAGTCGGTAAAAATCGAAGATACGTTCACCCTGTCCACCTTCCCGCTCAATCCTGATGCACCGGCTGGCCAAACCTATGAATGGCGCGGCTCCGCCAAAGCGCCGCTGCTGGTCTGGGATGAAAAAGGCGATGGCGTGATTACCACCGCAGCCCAGCTGTTCGGCAACCACACCTTCGGTAAGCGCTGGCCGGATGGCTATACCGCACTGCACAGCCTGGATTCTGACAAAAACGGCAGTGTATCCGGCGATGAGCTGAAACACATCCGCATTTGGTTTGATGACAACGCCAATGGCGTGTCCGAACCCGGCGAGGTTAAAGATTTGGCCGCGGTGGGCGTAACCACGCTCTACACCGTACCGGATCGGAAAGACATCAAAACTGGCTTTATCCATGCCAAGCGCGGCTACGACCGGGTTGTTGATGGTAAAAAAGTGACCTTGCCTTCGGTGGATTGGGCGGCCAAGGCCTATAAAACACCCTCCGACGTCAGTAATGGTACGAAAACCCCCGCAGCAGCCGGCGGTGTTCCCGCCAGTGACGGCGGCGGCGCAACGCCCGCCAGCAGCAGTTCCGGTAAAAGCAGCGGTGCAAGCAGTGGTGGTGGTTCATCGGGCGGTGGCGGATCTTCCGGCGCAGGTGCGAGCGCCTCTAGTTCTGGCAGCGGTGCGGGCGGTGGTGGAGGTGGTTTTGGCGGCAGTAACGCAGCACCTAGCGCCAACAGCGCCAGCCTCAGCAGCGCATCGGCCAGCATAACCGCGATGGATATTGCCGGGGTTTGGGAGTTAACTTTTAGCGCCCCCGATAATGCAAATGACCCCCTCGGCATCAACGGTATTAGTTTTTTACCCGGTGCTACTTGGAATGAACTAAGAGGTTTTGTTTTTGTTCCCTACGACCCCATTCCCAAAGATGCAAAGTTACCAGAGGAAGAGCTGGCCAAATTTAAACAAGAAAACCCCAATGTACCCTACGAATACAACACGCCGGAAGGACTGCAAAACCTCAAGGATCTTTTCTTAACGGGATTGCGCGGCGTAGCAGCGAATACGGATCCGGATGCATCAACATGGGGCATTAAATATTCGCTTAATGGCTCCTATTCTGGGAAGTCAGCCTACAATTTCTATTATACCGACCCCGTCACCCAGCGGCAAACGCTCTATACGCTAACGTTTACTGACGGCGCGGAAACCTTCAAAGGCACGATGATCACGCAAATCCCCGGACGCGGGCAGTTGAAACGTGATTTTACAGGGAAGAGGCTTCAGGTATACAAACAGTAATACCGATCAATGCGTGGTCTGAGACATCTAAAGCTGCAACTGCAACCTTGGCGCGCTGCCCTCTTTTGCCCCCCTGCCCCGCCCGGATAAACTGGGGTTGGTCATGAAGTATTCATGCGCGGAAAACGGCTGACCGCCCGCCTCAATCCGCATGTACGAGCCATCGGGCAGCAGCCGCCAGCTTTGCAGTGTGTCATTCAGGTTCGCAATCATGATTTGCTCTAAAACCTGCTGGTGCACCGTGGGGTTTTCAATGGGCACCAGCGCCTCAACCCGCCAATCCAGATTGCGCCCCATCCAATCGGCGGAGGATAAAAAAACCTTAGCGTGTTTCGACGGCAACGCATGCCCCGCCCCCACGCAGACCACCCGCGAATGCTCTAAAAACCGGCCAATCAGGCTTTTCACCTGTATATTCTCAGAAAGCCCCGGCACACCGGGACGGAGGCAGCACACCCCGCGCACAACAAGCTGTATCGGCACCCCGGCCTGTGACGCTGCATAGAGCGCATCAATCATATCGGGATCAACGAGGGCGTTAAGCTTGACCCAAATGCCCGACGGCTTGCCCATGCGGGCGTTTTCTGTCTCCGTCTGAATCAGGCTCAGCAGCGTCTGGCGCAGGTTTATCGGCGCAACGGCGAGTTTCTTCAAATCCTGCGGCGGGGCATAGCCGGTGATGTAATTAAACAATTGCATCGCATCGCGCCCCAAATCGGGGTCACAAGTGAAAAACGATAAATCGGTGTAAATCTTGGCGGTGACGGGGTGATAATTCCCCGTGCCGTAATGGACGTAAGGGCGCAGCCGTTCGCCTTCCCGCCGCACGACAAGGGAGATTTTCGCGTGCGTCTTCAGATTGAAAAAGCCAAACACCACCTGCACCCCGGCGCGCTCTAAATCCCGCGCCCATTGGATGTTGGCTTCTTCGTCAAAGCGGGCTTTCAGCTCAATCACCGCCGTGACGTTTTTTCCCGCCTCTGCCGCCTCTATCAGGGCTTTGACAATGGGTGAGTCCTTACTGGTGCGGTAGAGCGTTTGTTTAATCGCTAGAACGTCCTTATCCCGCGCCGCCTGACGCAGAAACTGTACCACCACATCAAAGGATTCATAAGGGTGATGCACCAGAATATCCTTGGCGCGAATGGCGGCGAAATGGTCTCCGCTGTGGTCGCGGATGCGCTCTGGGAAGCGGGCGTTATAGCTGGGGAATTTCAAATCGGGGCGGTCTTCGCTAAGCAGTTGCGTTGCATCCCCCAGCGCAACCAGCCCCTTCACCCGGAAAATATCGTCATCATCCAGCGCAAAGGCCGTTGTGACAAAGGTTTGCAGGTCATCGGGCATGGATGCGCTGACGAGCAGCTGAATCACGTTCCCGCGCCGCCGCCGCCGCAGCGCTGTTTCAAACACCTGCATCAAATCGGCGGCTTCTTCTTCGATTTCGATTTCGGAATCGCGCAGCACTTGGAAAATGCCGTGTCCCTGCACCGAATACGTCGGGAACAGCAAGGACAGGAACAACAAAACCATGTCTTCAAGCAGCACATACCGCCCCGTGCTACCCGGCAACTTTTGCAGGCGCGGAATATCGCGCGGCAAGGGTAAGAGCCCCAGCATGGATTTGCCCTGTTTGCTTTTCAGTTTCAGCGCCAGCGCCAGGCTTTTATTGGCAAGAAACGGAAACGGGTGCGCCGGGTCAACCGCCAGCGGCGTGAGCAGCGGAAACACCGCCTCGCGGAAATGAGCCTCCAATGCGCTTTTTTCGTGCGGCGTGAGTGCCATTGCCTCGAGCAAATGTATCCCCGTATCGGCCAAATCTTCCCGAAGGCGCAGCCAGGTTAACTGCTGTGCGGCTATCAAATCCTTGGTTTTTTCCCCGACGAGTTGCAACTGTTCGGCGGGGGTTAAATCATCCTGACTGCGGGTTTGCACACCGCCGTCAACCTGGGCTTTTAATCCCGCCACGCGCACGCTGTAAAATTCCTCTAAGTTAGAATGCGAAATCGCGAGGAACCGCACCCGCTCCAGCAAGGGATGCCGGGCGTTGGTGGCCTCAGACAGCACCCGCTCGTTAAACGCAAGCCACGACAATTCGCGGTTGATAAAGCGCGACGGATCAGCAGGGGTATGGGCGGTTGACACAATCATTGAGTATACACAACACCAGCTAACGCTGGAAGCCGTTAATTTTTAGTTGTTTTGGCAATAAAATCGGCCGATTGATTAATATCATATTTAATTATGATATATTTTTATATAAAATACAATGCTCAGCGCTGATGCCATCCACCACTTTTATGTTGCCGCCGTTGATTGCTGCGGCGCGGGGTTTGGCAAACCAGAGCAAGAGGAACTCGACGCAATTTTCGCGCGCATACGCGACATTGCAGGGGAAAAAGTACCCATTGTTGTGCTCGTCCCGCATACATTAAAGATGGAATACGAACACTCGTTATCCTACCCTAAATATAAAACTCTTAAAAATCATAAAGAAAACAACATTTCAATTTATGAGCCAACAACTCAAGCCTGCCTTACTATGAGCCGCAAACTTTCCGAGTTGATGAATTCCTTAGAACAGTTTTCCTATAAATCCAGTTATAAAGTCAAAGCTCGTGATTTGTTAAAGGATGCGGTCAAAGAAAGAGCGGCACTAGAGACTCTCGCGTCACTACGGCGCATTCATTTGTTGATAGAAAAAAACGTAGAGATAGAAAAAAAATTAAAAGACCTGCAACCCAACGCTGGCAAAGCGGATAAGCTTTTGAAGCTCCTCACACACTGCACCGATGCTTTATCAAGCTCTATAGAACGAAATAATATTAAACAATTCCGGAAAACATGTTTTGGATTATTGCCAATCATCAAAAACTATGCCCGTAAAAGGAATAGACCCTATATCGACAAACTTTCTGAAGAACTTACCACTTGGATCAAAGGCTTAGCAAGCGCCGCCAAACGCGACCGCAAACTAGATCTACTAAGTAACGACGTGCACACACGGTATAACGAGAGAAAAGCTAGATATGAAAAAAAGATATCTGTTTTTAAGAGCTTAAAAGACATCTACGAAGACAATAAAAAGGATATAGCGCAGCAATTACAAAGTATGGGGTTGAAGAAATTTCCCAGTAAAGGCTATGAGCACTGGCGCGATGAAAAGAGCGACCTTGGCGAAATTGCAGTGCTGCTGGCGCTGGATAATTTTATCGAACACATTAAATCTAATCATCCCGATACTGCTGCCAGAGTGCATTTTACTTTTTTTACCCATGACAACGGCGCAAAAGACCTCACCGAATATTGTAAAAATCATCATGGGCAACCCCCAAAACTGGCCAAACGCATGGAAAAAATTGCACCCGGCGCCATAGAGCGACTCAACGCGGCTAATAAATATTTTGATACATCGGCTATTTCTTTAGCCGTGATGGAAGCCGGGGATTTAGCAAGGTTTAATATTACTCACCCCGGAAACACACGCTGAACTGCATTGCTTGACTTTTTCCGCATTCCGCCGCACGCGGGTATCCATGGCCACACCAAAAAAACCCACCACTAAAAAAACTGCGAAAGCCTCGCCCAAGGCCGGTCAAAAAATCCCAAAAAAACGCCGCCGTTTAGGCCTCCTTGGGGTTTTTTTCAATCTTGGTCTGTGGGGCGCGTTTGCGCTGGCGCTTCTTCTTGGTTTTTACAGCTTGCAACTTCCCGATGTCGCCGATGTCACCGATTTCACCCGCCGCCCCAGCGTCACGCTGCTGTCTGCCGAGGGCGACACCATCGCCACCTACGGCGATTTATACGGCAAAACCCTGACGTTTCAGGAAATACCAAAGGATATAATTCTTGCCATTCTCGCCACAGAAGACCGGCGCTTTTTTGATCACGGCGGCCTTGATTTTCGCGGTATTGGCCGGGCAATGGTGAGCAATTTGCTCGCGGGCGGGGTTGTGGAAGGCGGCAGCACGCTAACGCAACAGCTGGCGAAAAATCTGT
>JAJTHO010000067.1 GCA_021297975.1 Alphaproteobacteria bacterium | reverse complement strand
AGAGGCCGAGATTACGGCCAAGCATGGCTATATTCGCGAATGGGGCGGGCGGTTTGTTGTGCCGATTCCGGATGTTGTGGTGCGCGATGCGGCTTGAGGCGCTCCGAATTCCGGGAGCGTACCGTATCATCCCGCACAAACTCACCGACGAGCGCGGCTTTTTTGCCCGTTCTTTTTGTGCGGATACGTTTCGGGAACGCGGTATGCCCACGTATTCTACTCAGGCGAATAATTCTTATAACCAGCAGCCCCATATCGTGCGCGGGATGCATTATCAAACCCCGCCTTATGCTGAGCCGAAAATCGTCCGCTGCACGCGCGGGCGGATATACGATGTCATTGCCGATATGCGCCCCGATTCGCCGCAGTATAAATGCTGGCAAGCGGTTGAGCTGGACGCAGACACCCATGAGGCGCTGTATATCCCGGCGGGCTGCGCGCATGGTTTTCAAACGCTTACCCCGCTTAGCGAGGTGCATTACCTGATGGGCGCGGTGTTTAATCCTTTGGCGCAGGCGGGCTTTCATTGGCAAGACCCCGGCTTTGGGATTGATTGGCCGAATCCGGCGGGCGCGATTGTCTCCGCGAAAGACGCGGCCTTGCCTTTTTATAAGGATCAGCAAGCATGAGCAGCATTCCACGCATCAGTATCGGCATGCCGCTGTATAACGCGGCGTTGTATTTGGAGGGGGCGCTGGATAGCCTGCTCGCGCAGTCTGAGCCGGATTTTGAGCTGTTTATCTCCGATAACGCCTCAACCGATACAACCGAGGACATCTGCCGCGCCTATGCCAAGCGTGACCCGCGCATTCGCTACACGCGCAACGCGGAAAACATCGGCGCGGCGGCGAATTTTAACCGGGTTTTCCATGAGACCAGTGCGCCGTATTTTGTCTGGGCGGCGTTTGATGATGGCTGGCATCCTGATTTTTTGCGGGAAACGGCTGCTGTGCTTGATGCCAAGCCTGAGGCCTGCATGGCCAGCACGGGCATTGTTTTTATTGATGAAGACGGCAACCCTGTGTCGCGGGGAGCCGACCATCAGAATTTTGGCACCGAGGGGCTCAGCGCCAAGGATGCGCTTCAAACACTGCTGCTGCGCGGCGGCTGGTATGGCGCGTATAGCCTGATGCGGCGGCGTCATCTTGCGGCAACGCCTTTGTTTCAGGCCGTTCCGGGGACGGATGCGATTCTGCAACTCGCGATGCTGCTGCAAGGGGCTGTGGTTCTGGTGTCAAAGCCTTTGTTTTACTACCGTGTGTTTCAAAAAAAATCCCCAGCCGCCCAGGCCGCTACTATCGGCAATCCTAAAGATGCGAAAGCCGTCATAAAGTTTATCCAAATTCCCATGCTGCTGGTGATGGTTGAACTCTTGCGCACCAGCCCGTTTGTTGCGGAGGGTGAACGCGCCAAGCTTATAAAAACGCTCTTTAAAACCGTGCGCGGGCATAAAATCTGGTATCGGCGGCTGCGGGATGAGATTGTGCCGTATCTTATGGCGCCCGCTATGCCGCAGCGCGGGCTTGTTGTGCGGGAACTTCTGGCGCTTAAGTATACCCGCTGCGGAAGCTGTTAGTTCGTTGATTTTAATAGAAAAATGGTGCTGCCGAGAGGGATTGAACCCACGCGAGCGTTGCGAGAAAAAAATAACAAGGAGCGTTGCGAGCAATAATAAAACAAGGAGGTTCGACGCGCAATTCTTGAAAAAAGTGGTGCTGCCGAGAGGAATCGAACCTCCGACCCCATCCTTACCAAGGATGTGCTCTACCCCTGAGCCACGGCAGCACTCTCTGCGATAGATAGGGCAGGTTTGTTGAGAAAGGAAGTTTTTTTTCTTTAATTTGGGGCTATCTTCTTTTAGACATAGCCGCCATATCTAGCAGGTTAGCGAAAAGAGCAGCTTCGTTAGCAACATTTGCAGGCTGTCTTGTCTGCATACAGGCGGCGGCTACATTATTGAATCTTTCTAGCGCCTCACTGTCTGCGCTTAAATTTTGTCTATGTTTAATTACTGCAGCTAAAATATCTCTTTGGTTATCGTTAGCTGTATCTAAAATGTAATTTTGCCAAGATTTACCAGATGCCTCCTGTGCAATTCTAATATTAACAAACTTCTCAGCTAATTCTTCATTCTTGCGCTCTAGCGCTTCCAAAGCTTGTCTCTTTGTAGTCGCTTCAGCCTCAGTTTGTGCTAACCGTGCAGCCTCTGCTTGAGCTCCTTGGTGGGCGTCTGTAAGTTCTGCAAAGGTTTTACCCTCATTATAAGGATGAGCCGGATCCAGTTTCGCCTGTACAAAACTTTTAACGATATCCTGCATTTCAGGAAAGTTAGCCATCCCATTTGTATAAAGCGCAGCAAGCTCCGAGCTGCCAACAATTTTGTCTGGCGTATCAAAATGTGCATTAAGATAATTATTGAGAGACGCCGAAAATGCCCTGTTGTAAAGTTGATCTTTATCTGCATTTGGAGATTTAAATACTGTTCGCATGAGAGCGATGTCATGCCCCGTTGCGGGAAGTGGAATTTCAAATGTATTGCCCAGCAATTTAATTTTAGCGCGCGATAAATCTGTGTTCTCTAGCATCATGCCTGTTTTAGCTAAATCATTATCAGGAAGGTTAGCTATTGCTTTGTTGTATTTAAGGGTTGAATGGGGTTTTAAATTAGCATCAGCTGTAAGAGTATTCGTCGCCAAAATTCGCGCAACAAAAGTGCCCATCCCCTCTTGAGGTTTTTTTTGCAACACCATAGCCTTATTCGCATGATCAAAGGCAGCTTGTGTAGCGGCGGCGGTGAAAAGGCCATTGTTATAGCCATTCACTCTAGGTAATTGGTTCACGCCGCCTATAACAATGTGATCTTCTGACTGTGTTGTGGCAATAAAGTTTTTTGCGGCCTCTGTGCCGTAAAAACGATCATTCAAATTTCCGATCTGTTCTGCAGTTTTAGCGTCAACTTCTCGTTCAGCAGCGTCTTTTGCAATAACAGCCGCAGTATCTTCTTGATTCCATTTCTCTGCTGTGTTTATCGCCGCTGCTCCTAGCGATCCTAAGGCTGATAAGCCGCCCGCCGCCGCCGCCGCTCCGCCCCAAAATGCCCATCCCGCTGCCGCAACGCCGGGAATTAAAAAAACACCCGCTGCAAACACGCCACACGCAACAGCCGCTATTAAAAGCAGCCGCGCCCGATCTCCTAAAACGGTTTGGCTTTTTTTGATTTCTTCTTTGGCGGTTGCGACAGCATCACGCGCAGCGTTTAATTTTCTGGCTGCTTCTGTATAACGCAGAGCGCCAACTGCATTATTATACTCTCTAAGATTGAGCCTTACCGTTCGTCGCCCTATGCGAAGATGTTTAGAAAAGAATTCAAAAAAATCCATGTCGGCCATCCTTAATAAATGATTAATATCACCATAAGAATGTAATTGCAAGTCTTTTTTAAATAGTGTAATAATTAAATTAAGTATTATTTTATGCGGGATGCAGTCTATGTCGCTTGGCTTAAAAATGTTGGGCAGCGCAACAGCCCTAAGCGCTCTTGTGGCAACTGGTGCAACGTTTGTACAATATCTGAGAGGCGACGGTGAGGCGCAGAGGAACGCTGCCGCTCGATTCAAGGCATTGAAAATCTTAGATAAAACCCCCAAGGTAACACAGCCATGTATTACCGCAGCCACTAATGAAGTGCTTAAAACGGGAAATACGCCAAAGGT
>JAJTHO010000002.1 GCA_021297975.1 Alphaproteobacteria bacterium | reverse complement strand
GGGCGTCGCCCCAGCGGTGCAGGGGATGCAGGATATCGGTGGCCGTATAGCAGGCGCTGTCACGGGCGCGATGGACGCCGCCCAGCAAGGCCTGCAAAACGTCCAAAACGCTATCCCCCAAGGGCTGCGCGATGCAGGCGGCTTTGCTGCGGAAAAACTCACCGATGCCGCCGCTGCAACCGGGCGCATGGCGCTGGGCGGTGCAACCAATCTCGCCGTTGGCGCGGCCAGCACCGCCGCCAGCCTCGCTATCGGCGCGGTCGGTGCCGGCGTTGCTAGCGCCGCTGAGCTAGCTGTTAGAGCCACCGGCTATGACGACGCCTTCAGCGGTGTTGTCGCAGGCGCGGGATTATACCAAGGCCGCCAATTTAGCGAGGCCGAAATCGCCCGTGCCGCCGGGCTGCAACAGGTTATTCAGGACAACGAGACCTACATTAAATCGTTGCGGGCACAAAAAGAAGCAATAGAAAATGCCAACAGCCCCAGCTATATCGCTGATGCAACCCGCCGCAACGCAATGATGGATGAGCTGGATTACCGCATCCTCCCCGCCCAATATGAAAGTGAACAAGCATATACTGCTATACGTGACGTGGCCGGCCATCATGACCCCAAAGAAGGGCAAAACTGGGGACAGCGGATTAGCGGACAGATCGGCAATGTAGGGGATGTATTTACCAATACGCATCTTCGCGATGTATTCTATCGTGCCAATAACCCGAGCAACTCAAGCTATATAAACAATGGTAGCGTCCGCGATATTGCAACTATCGGCCTTGCTGGGTATGAAGAACGCTTGTACACACTTACCCGGCAATACGAACGCACTGTTGACAGCGATACCCGCTCTATCAGAGACAGTAGCGAGCAAAAAGCCTTAGAGCGTGCAGCGCAAAAATACTTAGAGCGTAATAAAGACGCTATTGCGAACAACAGCGGCGGCACATCATTGCGTGATGTAACCAGTGGCAGGTGGCAACAGTCCGTTGCCGAAAGCAGACAGTCACCGCTGACAAAAATTGCGGATAGCGCCCGTTCCAGCTTTGATTCCGCACGTTCTTCACTGGGTAACACTCTCTCGAATCCTCCCCGCAAAGCCGAGCAGGACGGTTGGTACGAAGAGACACCAACACAACACAAAAAAGATTATGGCGATTATGAAGCGCCAAAACGAACGCGGTGAGCCAACATGAGAGCGTCCACCCTTCTGCTAATGCTGCTGCTCTTTTTTGGGCTTAGCAGCACCGCGTGGGCGCAGGCAACCACGCCCGCCCCCGCATCTGCCGCGCCCGCCGCATCTGCCACTGCCACACAAGGCAGCAACCTCGTTACGCTCCCCTCTGATGACAGCTGGTACACCAGCTGTTGGATTTGCCCGCTGCTGCAACTCGCCGAAGACGTGCGCCAGGATTACGGCAAGCGCGCCTTCACCATGATTGGCGGCCAGCTAAGCGACATTGTCTCGGTGGTGCTTATCTTGTGGCTGCTGATTCAGGTCGCTAAACTGTTCTCCCCCTTTGGCGGCGGTCAGTCCAGCAAGATACTCAACGGCATTATCAAACAAATCCTGCTCACCCTCATCGTCATGATGCTGGTGTTTAATTATAAATACTTCTGGAACCTGATGAATCTGGTCGTGGAGGGCGGCACTTACACCGGACAGGTGTTTATCATGACCGCAACCGAAGGCATCCCCGCCGGGATGTTTAAGCTCGATTGTTCCCCGCCGCCCGCCGCCCCCGGCTCAGAAAAAGTCGATGCGATGCAGGCGCTGCTCTGTCAGGTTGAAGTTATCCAGCGCGCCCTCGGCATTGGTGTGAAGCTCGGCGTTGATTTATGGAGCGGCAGCACCAACGTTAATTATATGGACGCCACCATCGGCGGCGGCGGCAAGGGTCTCTTGCGCTCTGTTGCTGGCCTCGCGCTGATTGCGGTGTTCGGCTATAACCTGATTGCCTTTCCGTTTCGGATTATTGATTTGATGATAAAGCTGACCATTCTCACCGTGCTTGCGCCTATTTTTATCGCCTCGTTCCTGTTTCCTTTTTCACGCAATCTCACCTTCCTTGCGGTGCGGATGCTCTTTGCCAGCGGTATGACGGTGGTGATGACATGCGTTGTGGTTGCGGCGTATATTATTGGTCTCGCGGCCGTACTCGATATGAACGGAGCAAACAGTTTGGAAACACTAAAACTGCAAGACGGCATTGTCTCCGGCGCGTTCTGGCATTTGCTCACGTTAGGTCTGCTCACGAACACCCTGATGGCGACGGCACCGCGCTGGGCGGATGCGGCGGTGAGCGTGCCGATGAATATCCGCCTGCCGATGTATGGCAGCCAAGTGCTAAACAACATCAGCGGCACGCTGTCGCGCAATTTCAGCCGGGTACTGCCGCGGAGCTTCAGCGGCCTGATGCCGCTGTTTATCGCGGCGATGCTGCTTGCTGGCCAGCCCGCCGCCGCCCAAGCACAAGGAACACCTGCTCGCTCGACTGCCCCCGCATCCGCTGCTGCTACAACACCAACATCCACAACACCCGCCGCCCCAACACCCAATCCCCAAGTTGACGGCATTAATGTCGAAGACATCAGCGGCGTGTGCATCGGCTGCACGCTGGTCTCGCGGATGATTGAGATAACCGACACCTACGGCAAAGAAATATTCAAAAAATTACAAAATGGCGTGCTGGGGCTAATAGCCGTGGGCACAACGCTGTGGATTTTGTTTCACGTTGTCCGGCTGTTTACGCCGTTCACGCCGCTCGCCGAATTGTCCAATCTCAACAATATGGTGACAACCCGGCTTGGCATCACGCTGCTGGTGTGTCTGTTCATGGGCAGTTTTGTCAACTTCTGGAATCTTATCTACACACCGATTGTGCTCAGCGGTCTGCAAAGCACGGGGGTGTTTATCAACGCCGCGGCGGAAGTGGCGGGAATGGAAGGC
>JAJTHO010000121.1 GCA_021297975.1 Alphaproteobacteria bacterium | reverse complement strand
TGCCAGAAGCGATATAATGGATTGCAGAAACAATTTCCGTGTCCCGCTCAGCCCCTTGGTGTTGCGCTTACTCACCTTCAAATAATCATCGGCAAAGCCAATCGCCCCAAAACCAAGAAACACCAGCAGCACCGCCCAGGTGTAGAGATTACTCAAATCGCTCCATAACACGGTTGCCAGCGTCGCCGTGCCCAGCATCAACAGCCCGCCCATCGTCGGCGTACCTTTTTTAGAAAAGTGCGATTCGGGGCCATCATCGCGAATCGGCTGGCCGCCATTTGACAAAACCTTCAGCCGGCGAATCAGCCACGGCGCGGCCACAAAACTAAACAGCAATGCGGTTAAAATCGCGCCCCCGGTTCGAAAGGTTAGATAGCGAAACAGGTTGAAAAAACCCGGCTCATCGGCCAGCGGCGCAAACAAATTATACAGCATTCCGTCTCCCCCGTGCGAGTCCCGCAACGACACTCTCTAAACCCACACTGTGCGAGCCTTTAACCAGCACGGCATCGCCGCTTTTTATAGATGCCGCAACGGCTGTCAACGCCTCTGCGGCGGTATCAACGGCCGCAACGCGCAGAGTTGAAGGCAGCGCCGCATACAAATGCCGCATCAGCGCGCCCACGGTCACGACAGAATCAACACCAGCAGCGACAACCGCATCCGCCAGCCCGGCGTGAAGCTGAGCTGCGCTGCCTCCCAGCTCCTTCATATCCCCCAAAACAGCAATGCGCCGCCCGCGCACCGGCATGCGCCCGAATGTTTCCAAAGATGCCGCCACCGCAACCGGGCTGCTGTTATAGCTTTGATCAATCACAGTTATCACGCCGTCATCTAAGCCCCACGGAATAGTCTGCACCGCGCCGCGGCCATCAACGGAAGCATAGCTCGCAATCGCCTCAACCGCCCGCTGCGGCTCTAAGCCTAACGCCTCAACCGTCGCCACCGCCAGCGTTGCCGCCGCAACCAGCGCTAAGGAAGATTCACTCACGCTGTATAAAGCACCGTTCAGGCTAAACGTTGCGGCATGGGGGGTGTATTGAATGTCGGATGCAAAGTAGTCGGCGGCCTGCTGCGTGGAGGTTGTTTTAACCCGCAGCCCCTTGCCCGCTGCCGCGAGTACCGCCACCTCTTTGTGGTCGATCGCATAAATAAACACCCCGCCCGGGGTCAACCCTTCCGCAATCTCCGCCTTCGCCGCTGCAATGCCCGCCAGATTCAAAAAATTCTCCAGATGCACCGGCGCAATCGCGGTAATGGCCGCAACATCCGGCTGCGCCTGCAGCGTCAGGCTGCGAATCTCGCCCGCATGGTTCATCCCCATTTCAATCACGGCATACATCGCCCCCGGCGGCATGTTCGCCAGAGTGAGCGGCACGCCGTAATGATTGTTGAGGTTACCCGTCGTTGCATAGGTTGCACCAAATACGCTAAGCACCCTTGCCAGCATTTCCTTGCTGGTGGTCTTGCCGATGCTGCCTGTTATCCCGACCACTTTTCCGGTAAAACGCCGCCGCGCATACGCGCCGAGATCTTCCAGCGCCTTGTGCGTATCCGGCACGAGTATCGCCGCCGGGTTATCATGCGGCTTATTCACCAGCGCCGCCACCGCCCCCGCTTTAAACGCGCTGTCAACATACGCATAGCCGTCCTGCCGTTCGCCCTTAATCGCAACGTATATATCACCGGGGCGCACGCGGCGGCTGTCGATGACAACGCCGGTTGAGGCAATGCCCAGCGGCACCGGAATGCCGAGTGCGGCGGTCAGATCTGCGCTGCTCCAGAGCGGCTGCATCAGGCGGCCTCGCTGGAAAATAACGCACGCACGGTTTCTTGGTCTGAAAACGGCACGACTGTCTTGCCGATAATCTGCCCGGTTTCGTGGCCTTTTCCGGCTATCAAAATCACATCCCCCGGCTGCGCCTGATTCAGCGCGGCGGCAATCGCCAAGCCCCGGTCGCCCACGTTCTGCGCGTTCGGCGCTGCCGCCACAATGGCTGAGCGAATCAAGGCCGCATCTTCGCTGCGCGGGTTATCATCGGTCACAAGCACAACGTCGGCATTGCTTGCCGCAATCTGCCCCATGAGCGGGCGCTTACCCGGATCGCGGTCACCGCCGCAACCAAACACCACCAAAAGCCGCCCCCGCGTGTGCGGGCGCAGCGCTTTCAGCGCTGTCTCAAGTCCATCCGGCGTGTGCGCGTAATCCACATACACCGCAACCGGCGCATCCATGGGGCTGGCGAGTTCAAGCCGTCCTTTCACCGCGGTCAGCTGCGGCAACAAGCGTTCTGCCATTGCCGCGTTCACGGCCGTGCCGCTACCGATTACCAACCCCAACGCCGCCGCCATGTTATCCAGTTGAAACCCGCCGACAATCGGCAGCTCCGCGCTCACCTTCTCACCAAAAAGTTTCAGCTCAATCGCCATGCCGTGGAGGCGCGGGGTGAGCTTTAAAATTTGAATATCCGCCGGACGGTGGTTCACGGTTATCAGCCGCTGGCCGCGCTCGCTTATCAAGGCCTTTGCCGCATCCGCATACGCGCTGGCCAGATTCAGCACCCCCGCGCCGCCGGGCGCCAGTACCTCCCCAAAAAGGCGCAGCTTCGCGGCTGCATACTCATCCATCGTGCCGTGGTAATCCAGATGGTCACGCGTGATGTTCAGCAGCGCCGCTGCTTTCAGGCTTACGCCCGTCAATCGCTCTTGATGGAGTCCATGGCTCGATGCCTCCAGCGCCGCGTGGGTAATCCCCTCCGCAGCCAAGCTATCGAGTGTCTGCATCAACGAAAGCGCCCCGGGGGTTGTCAGGCTTCCCGGCTCTAATCTTTTACTGGTCTGAATCCCAATCGTCCCTAAACTTGCGGAATACAGCCCGGCGTGTTGCCAGAGCTGCTGGCAGAAATGCACCACGCTGCTTTTGCCGTTCGTGCCGGTTACGGCCACCAGCGTTTCCGGCTGGCGCGGATACACCGTCCGCGCGAGGAGCGCCAAACTGCGGCGAATGTTGGCACTAAAAAACACCGGCACATTTCCTGAATTTGGCGCTGTAACCAAAGCGCCCTCCGGCACCACAATCGCCGCTGCGCCGTTAGCTACGGCCATATCAACATACGCCGCGCCGTCGCCCTTTGCCCCCGGCACCGCAACAAAAATATCCCCCGGCTTTACCCGCCGCGAATCATCGGCAACGCCCGTTAACATCGGCACTATTGCACCCGGCGTAACCACCACCCCACACGCGGCCAGCGCCGCGCTATCAACGACCCGCAACACCGACCTGCTCCTTTATCTTAGGCACGCCCAATACCGCAATAACCTCTGGGTCTGTTCGCTCTTTCGGCTCAATTCCTAACAGCGGCGCCATCCGCTCAATCACGCCGCCCACAACCGGTGCCGCCGTCCAGCCGCCCGTTGCATAGCCATACGTTTCCTTAATCCCCTTCGGCTCATCCAAAATCGCCAGCACCGCATAGCGCGGCGCATAGACAGGAAACACGCCGATAAACGAGGAGAGGAGCTTTTTTTCCTTGTAGCCGCCGTCACTTAATTTCTCGGCTGAACCAGTTTTGCCGCCGATAAAATAGCCGGAAACCGCCGCGTGCGTGCCGGAACCTTCTTCAACCGTTGCATACAGCAGTTTACGCATTTGTAAGGCCACCTCCGGCTTAACCACAGCAACGGATTCCGCCGGGCGCTCGCGCCGCAAGAGGGTTGGCGGTATCAAGCGGCCATTGCCCGCCGCCGCGCCCACCGCCGCGGTGAGCTGCACCGCGTTCACGGAAATACCGTGGCCAAAAGACACCGTCATGGTGGACACCTCACGCCAAGGATGCGGCAGCATCGGCTCGCCCACTTCGGGAATTTCCAGAGGTTGGCGCGACAAAAGCCCGAATGCCCGTAAATACTGCTGCTGCACCTCACCGCCAAAGGCCATCGCCATCCGCGCAGAGCCCAGGTTTGAAGAGTGTTGAAACACCTCCGTCACCGACATCATGCGGTTCTTGCCCTTGTAATCATCAATGGTAAAACGGCCTACTTTGATGGGGTTAATTGCATCAACGAGTGTATCAGGGTTCGCAACGCCGGTATCAAACGCAATCGCGCTGTTCATCACCTTAAACGTTGACCCCATCTCATACACGCCCAAGGAGGCGCGGTTAAATTTCGCATCGTTACTCGCCAAGTCAGGCCGATTGGGGTCAAAATCCGGCAAGGACACCATCGCCAGAATCTCGCCGCTCTGAATATCAAACACTAGCCCCGCCCCGCCGAGGGCATTAAACCGCTCAACCCGTTGCTGCAATTCATCGGCCAGAATGTGCTGCAACCGTACATCCACACTCAAATACAGCGGCTCGCGTTGTTTGCGCACCGCCGCATCCAAACCCTTTTCAATCCCGGCAACGCCTCTGGTATCCACATCGGTATAACCAAGGATATGCGCCGCTGTCCGCCCCAAGGGATACACCCGCCGCTCTTCCCGCTTGCAATCAAAACCCGGCAAACCCAGCCGGTTCACCGCATCGAATTGCTGCGGCGTCAGGTTGCGCTGTATCCAGACAAAACGGCGCGAGGGGTCTTCGAGCCTATCGCGCAGCGTCTTTGCATTCAAACCGGGCAGCGTGCGCGTTAGTTTTCGCACCGCTTCATCCACATCAAGAACCTGCGCCGGGTCTGCGTGCAGCGAATAGGTGACAAGGTTAGTCGCCAAAAGCTGGCCGTTGCGGTCTAAAATATTCGCCCGCGCGGGCGCGAAGTTAACCTCACCCCGCTGCGCAACGCGCTTTGATGAAGCCTTCCCCTCATGCTCAAAAGGAAGCCGCCACAATTGCACCAAGACAACCGTAAACAGCATTGCCACCCCGAAACGCACGAAAGCGAGTCGCTGGCGCGCCCGCTTTAGAACGTCCTGTGCCGCGTATGGCGGCCGGGGTGGTGGTTGCGGCATGGCGGCGACGCCTCTAGTTTCTGTTCGCAACCAACCCCGTTGTTGCGGTTTCAAGCGCGGCAACTGTTGCTGGTTTTTGACTGCGCGCATCCGCCCAGCGCTGCATCTGCTGGCCTTTGGTGCGGTTGAGGCTGAGGTGGTTTTTCACAATGCCCTGCAAATAGGCGGGCTGATTTAAATGCGCCCATTCGGCTTGTAAAATGTGCAAGGTTTGTTGCGTTTCCACAATCTGCCGCTGGGTGCGCATCAATTCTTTTTTGGTCATATCGACTTTTTCCTTAAGCGCAAAAGTCGTAACGGCCATGGCAAAACTTAGAAAAAAGCATGAGTAAACAGCAATCCGCAGCATTTTTTTATTCTCCAGTTAGTGCACGGTTAAAGGGGGGGATAGACGTTCTGCAACCCTGAGACGCGCCGAACGCGCCCTTGGATTGCTGGATGCCTCAGCCTTTGACGGCGTCAGCGGTTTTTTAGAAATCCAGCGCCACAAAGGAGGCCGGTTATCATTCATTTCATGGGGCAAGAGGCGCGAAACTTTTTGCGTCGTGCTGGCGCGTTCGCCAACTTGCCGCTTCACTTGCGAATCTTCCAGGCTGTGAAACGAGACAACCACAAGCCTTCCTGCTGGTTTCAACACAACAGCCGCCGCATCAATGCCCGCCTGCAATTCGCCCAGCTCATCGTTGACAACAATCCGCAGCGCCTGAAACGTCCGCGTTGCGGGGTCAAGGCCGTCGCGGCTTTTCGGCACAACGCGGCGCACAAGCGATGCGAGGGCATTGGTTGTTTCAATCGGCGCCGTTTTCCGCACGCTGCAAATTTCCCGCGCAATCCGCCGGGCGCAACGTTCTTCGCCGTATTGAAAAATACTGTC
>JAJTHO010000140.1 GCA_021297975.1 Alphaproteobacteria bacterium | reverse complement strand
CCGCGGCTCACCTCTCCTGCCTGTACAGGCAGCGCAAGACCAAACCAAAAAAAGGCCATAATTACGATGAGTTGCATGAATTTCCTATTTGGGACTGGACTTACATAGCTCATTCGGGAAATAAAAACATCCTTGCTGTGCAGCCGTGTGCGCTGATAGACCTTTTTACAGAAAAGGACTGACCCCATGACCGCTTCGCTCCGCAAAATTTCCGCCGAATCCGCCCCTGTTGTGGCGTTTGAGCGTCTCAGCGTGCTTGCGCAACTGCCGCAATACGCAACGCCCGGCGCGGCGGGCGCGGATTTAGTGGCGGCAAACAATACGGATATCATCCTTGAAATTGGCCAGCGCGCGCTGATTCCCACCGGCCTCGCGATGGCGCTGCCGCAAGGCTTTGAGGCGCAAATCCGCCCGCGCTCTGGTCTCGCGCTGAAAAACGGCGTTACGGTGCTCAATGCGCCCGGCACGATAGACAGCGATTATCGCGGCGAGGTTCAGGTTTTGCTAGTAAACCATGGCACCGCGCCGTTTACCATCACGCCCGGTATGCGCATCGCACAGATGGTTATCGCCCCAGTGGCGCAGTTGCCGTTTGCGGTTGTGGATAGCTTGGACGAAACGCAGCGTGGTGCGGGCGGTTTTGGTTCCACCGGTCTAAAGTAACATGTTATAACATGTTATATATCGCACCGAAAGTGCAGCTCGCTATCAGCAGCGTTCTCGACATCGCCTATAATATTGCCGACCGCCCCGTGCCGAGCCAGATTATCACCGCCCGGCATCAGGTGCCCCGGCGATACTTAGAACCCCTGCTCCAGCAACTCGTGCGCGACGGCATTCTGCTCTCCGCCCGGGGGCCCAAGGGCGGCTACCGCCTCGCGCGGGAGCGCAGCGCCATTAGCCTTGGTGATATTGCCCGCTCGATCAGCCTGATTGATACCGCGATTATGGACGCGCCGACAGAGCTGAGCGCGCGCGTTTTAACCCCCATCTGGGAACGACTCAGCCGCGAAACGCTGGCCACCCTCGACACCCTGACATTGCAGCATCTGTGCGACGCGGCGCACCGGCAACGCATCAACAGCGAGATTCGCGCGACGTTGGATTTTACCATTTAAAGACTAGACAGTCCTCCAAGAAAATCATATTCTACATAGAATTCATGTGAATTAGGAGACGCCCCATGCCCCGCACCACCCAGCCTCGCGGTAAAATCTTTGACAGCATCCTCGATACCATTGGCGCAACGCCGATTGTGAAGCTGCCGCGCCTGTCGGCGGCGGAACACCTGAAAAAGCCGCTCCTCGCAAAGCTGGAGTTTTTTAACCCGCTGGCGTCTGTGAAAGACCGCATCGGGGTTGGGATGATTGAGGCGGCAGAAGCCGCCGGTGCGCTGAAACTGGGCGCAACACTGATTGAGCCAACTTCCGGCAACACCGGCATTGCGCTCGCTTTTGTTGCGGCGGCCAAGGGCTATAAACTCATCCTGACCATGCAGGAATCCATGTCGATTGAGCGGCGCAAGATGCTGCGGCTCTTAGGCGCAACGTTAGAGCTCACCCCCGCCAAAGACGGCATGCGCGGCGCGATTGCCCGCGCAGTGGAATTGCAGGCCGTAACGCCGGGCTCGATTATTCTGCAACAATTCCAGAACGCTGCAAACCCAGAGATTCACCGCAACACAACCGCCGAGGAAATCTGGACAGACACCGCCGGAGCGGTGGACGTTGTGATTAGCGGCGTTGGCACCGGCGGCACACTGACCGGCATCGGCAGCGTCCTAAAACCGCGCAAACCCGGCCTTGAGATGATTGCGGTTGAGCCGGAAGACAGCCCCGTTTTGTCAGGCGGCGCACCGGGCCCCCACAAGATTCAAGGCATCGGCGCAGGCTTTAAGCCAGATATTCTCGATACCGGCCTGATTGACCGGATTATTAAAGTCAGCAACGACACGGCTTTCGCAACCGCTCGGCGCCTCGCCGCGGAAGAAGGCATTCCGGTGGGGATTTCGTCCGGTGCGGCAGTGGCGGCGGGGCTGTTACTCGCGAAAGAGCCGGCCTATGCGGAAAAAAATATCGTGGTCATTATTCCATCCTTTGCCGAGCGGTATTTGAGCACGGCGCTGTTTGAGGGATTAGAATAACCCCAATATAAGTCCCATCAAATAAAATAGGTGATACATTTAACATTAATACGCTAATAATTAATGTATCATTAAACGATGAAGATTTCGGACGCCCTTAAATCCGCCAAAAATCGCCAGTATGCTGAAGCGATATCCACTGCGATTGCGATAATCAGCGACGCCATCACCAGCATGGCCACTGGACGATTAGAGATTGTGAACAGCTACATTCACGAACAAACTCGGCGCACCGGGCAACGCAGCGCCCATAATCTTGCGGTCTTAAATCTATACTATAGTCTCAAAAAAGCAGGGTTTTATTCTGATACACCGACAGAACTAGCAACACGCCTTCAAGACACCCTCAAAGACAGCAGGCTTCATGCTTCTGAAACAACAGAAAAACGAACGCGCAGCGGCCAGCTTCGCACCAATACCTATTATAAACGAGATACCTTGGCGGCTGTCGCCGCTGTTGCTGCGGTGGCGGTTGATGATGGCGTTATTCCCAATACCGCGCGCGATTATCTAAAAGGCATTTACCATTATTGTAATTGGTTGAAAGAAGCCTTCCTTACCTCGCAATAACAGCAGCAATGAAAATGCACGCGTTGCCGATATAAACTCCACGAAATTGCTGAGTCGCGCAAAAAAACTCTAGAGATCGCAACGATTGAACAGACGGATAAAACAGAAGCGATAGTGCTGCTTGATTTCTTAAAATTAGCCACCGCACTGGCACCGCTGGGGCGTTATGAAGAAACTGCCCTGCTTTATCGAGATTTCAGCGTTGCGGCAACGCAGCTGAAAACCAGTGGCGATGCTCGCATAACAAGCCCCATGATGCTAAACGCACTCGATGCGCTGAATGCGCTCGGCGAGACACTGAATCAAACACTTGCTCAATCGACTATTGTGGTTGATATAGGCTCAAAAAGAGCCCTCTCGATGGAGGTACACGGCTGGCCAGCGGCGGCGAATCAACGTTTTTACAGATATATAACAGAATATTGGAACGAGGCGGAAAAATCCGAAATCAGCACGGTTCTTGCCTATTTAAATCACCCTCACCGCCTTCACTTTCCGCCGGGTCAACCTGTAAAAATGGAGCGGGTGCAGGTTTCAACGGCGGCTCTATTGCGGACGGCTCTTTTATGCGTGGAACATGGTTATATGGATCCGCTATCCGCTGAGTTACAGCACCGCTTGCAGGGGGGATTATCCGGCGATGCGTGTCTTGTTCCCGAAAAAACCATCCACCGCTTAAAAGAGCGTGTTACCCTATCGGATGAAGATCTCTTTGCCGCAATTCAGGCGCCTATCGCCCAGTCGCTGGCACAGCACATTCGCAACGATCTTGGTATCATGAATAAAAAATGGCCGGTTTTTCGCATCGATGAAAACAGCGCAGACTACCAGCCCGCCCATATGTTTCAGGCGGATCATCCGTATCAGCGCGCACTTGAAACCACCCGAAGCCTGTTGAGCGGCTGGTCGCCCGCACTAAAAGAAGCCACTCTTGAGGCGCTCATTGCGGCAGATGACCCCAAGGCCAATAATGACAAGCGCTTGTTTGTTTATGCGGCAACCACCCTACCGCATGTGCTGCTTATTAACGGCTGCAACGAGGAGGGCTGGGCGGATTTGGGCGATGCGGCGCTGCAACGATTGATAACACAGCTAGCCGCGCTGGTGCGGCAACAGCTTACAACCCGCTGAGCGCGGCGTGTAAGTCAGCTTGTAAATCCGCCGCATCCTCAATCCCCACCGACACGCGCAAGAGATTTTGCGGAATGCTGTCTGTGTCTGGCTCAATGGAGCGGCGGTG
>JAJTHO010000173.1 GCA_021297975.1 Alphaproteobacteria bacterium | reverse complement strand
GCTGTTTAACGCCGTTATCGCGCCGATGATTTTTACGCTTATGGCAGAATATTATATGGTTGCCTTTATCAGCATCGCGCTTGTTGCTGTTTTAATGAGGCAGCCGGTCTTTGATGCGGCATTTTTTCTGCGCAAAGCCGCCGTCATTATCCCGCTTGCACTGGCAACAGCGCTGCTAATAGACTTGGTGTTCAGCGGCTTACTGGCAGGTGTCGCGCTATCCACCCTCTATATAGGCGGCGGCATTATTGGACTCGGCTGCATCCTTCTTGTTGCAATGAAGAAAATGCATCCCAAATACCTCTCTGTCGCTAGCGGAGCTATTATTGGGGTTGTCGTTGCTATGTCGCAACTAGACTCTGACGTGTTAATCCAGCAACGTAGCTTTTACGGCTCGATGAACGTTACACAAAGTGTTAAAGTGAACCCAGAAACCGGGGAAGAACAAACCACTCATTCTTTTTCCCACGGCACAACGACCCATGGGGTGCAAGTCATCACCCCGGAAACCGAGCAAAAGATTCCGCGCAGCTATTACCATCAAAGCGGGCTCTTTGGTGATATTGCGCAGGGGTATCTCACAAGTAAAAGCGTGCCTGTAGAGTTTGCCATGGTTGGTCTAGGCACAGGCGCGCTAACAGCCTACGCACGCCCTGGCGATGCGGTCAGTGTGTATGAAATTGACCAGAAGGTCATTGATATTGCGAGAAACCAAGTTTTTTTTAAACACCTGTCTCTATCGCCCGCCACAACTAGATTTATTGTGGGTGATGCACGACTAAAATTACAAGAGGCCGCTGATAGCAGCTACGATGCTCTTTTTATTGATGCTTTTTCCAGCGACGCTGTGCCGGTTCACTTGTTAACGCAAGAAGCTATAAATCTGTATTTACTAAAAACAAAAGCGACTGGCGCAATCGCCATTCACATCAGCAACCGCTATTTGGCTCTAAAACCCGTTATTGCCGGTTACACGCTGCCAGCCGGGTATGCCGCCTATTGCGGTGACAGCGGCAAGCGTGAAACAAAGGACGAGCATGCCGCACGGCATATACTTTGCCTGATAACACAAGAAGACACCATGCCCGCCGCGATCAAAAACGACCCCGCATGGGAAAAACTCAGTCCTCAGCCGGGCTTCACTCCCTGGACAGATGATTTTTCCAATATTTACAGCGTGTTTAAATGGCGTGCGGATTGAGTCTCGGCAGGCGCAGCACAACCCGCAGACCCGGCTGATTATCTTCCAGCAACAACGCGCCCAGATGCAGGCGCACAATCGCGGCAACAAAGCTAAGCCCCAGCCCAAAACCGGGGCTTGAGCGGGCGCTGTCAAGCCGCACAAAGCGCTCTAAAACACGTTCATTGTCAACGCTTGGGATGCCCTCTCCTTTGTCGGCAACGGTTATCAGCACTGTGTCAATGCTTAAAGATATCCCCGCCTCTATGGCCGTGCCCGGCGCGTATTTAATGGCATTATCCAAAAGATTACCCATCGCCTGCGCCAACAGCGCTCTATCGCCCTGCACAAAAAGCGGCGCCTCAATCCCAACCGCAACAATACTACCGCCCTTATCTTCGGCCAAGGGGGCATAAAGCTCTACTAAATCCGCAAGCAGCAGCGCCGCATCCACCGGTGCAAACCGCTCCCGCTGTACCCCCGCATCGGCGCGGCTGATTGTTAAAACATCGCCAAACATCCGCACCAACCGATCTAAATCGAGGAGCGCCCGCTGCACGCGCTCACGAACCGCAGCGGGTGTTTGCCCGTCATCGCCCAGCTCTGCCAGCTGGAGCCGCACGCGGGAGAGCGGCGCCCGCAAATCATGCGCCAGGCTATCCGCCGTCTCGCGGCTGGTTTTCAGCAGCGCCTCAATCCAGTCGAGCATCGCGTTAAAGTTGCCCGCGAGTTGGTCAAATTGATCGCGCGCGCCTTGAGCTGGCAGGCGGTGGCTGAAATCGCCCCGCATCACCTGCGCACACGCACGGTTTACCGGGCGCAGCCTGAGGCTTACAAGCCACAACAAACCCGCTGCCAGTAGCGCCGCTAAGACTAAAGACCACGCAAGATTCAGCATTAAAATCCGCCACAACAGTGCCCGCATGTCGGCAAATCGGCTGAGATTATAACCAATAACCACCGTGGTGTTATCGCTGTAACGATAACGATAGAGCCGAACGGGTATCTGTTTATCTTCAAACAACAAAACCTCTTCGCTTAGCACCCAGCTTTTGCGAGCAGATAGCTCAGCCGCGAAAAAATTTTCCTGAATATTCCCCGTAATAACGCCATCACGCTGGATTCCCAGCATCAGATACGCATCTTTATTGGCGAGTGCCCGGCTGATAAACTCCACGCCATAATCACCGCCATAGCGTTCCAAGCCTTCGCCCAGTTGCTGGCGATAACTGGATAATGTGCCGCGCATGTCCTGCTCGGCGATAGTGCGGGTTTGTTGAAACCAAAAAAAGCTCAAAAGACACAAGGCCGCCGCCAGCACTAAAAACGCATACGCCCCGATGCGAACGGTGCTGGAGCGCGTAAAGCCGCTAACCTGCAACACTCAATTTATACCCAACGCCGCGAATAGTGTGTAGAAGCGGCTGCTCACTTCCTTTATCAAGTTTCGCTCGTAACTTACTGATTTGCGCATCGATTATATTGGTTTCCGGCTGAAAATGAAAATCCCAGACCGCCTCCAGCAGCATGGTGCGGGTCACGACGTGCCCTGCATGGCGGAGCAGATACTCAAGAAGCCGGAATTCCCTGTTTTGCAAGGGGATAGGCAGCCCCCCTCGCGTAACTTCGCGGGTGAGGAGATTCATTTCCAAGTCGGCGTGTTGTAACGTTGTTGGCTCGGTACTTGCGCTGACCTTGCTGCGGCGCATAAGCACTTCAAGTCTTGCCAATAATTCACTGAATGCAAAAGGTTTTGTTAAATAATCGTCCGCACCACTTTTCAGCCCCTTGACTCTATCTTCCACCTTGCCCAGCGCGCTAAGAACAAGTGCGGGCGTGTCGTTGCCGCTCGCGCGCAGCGCCGCCAGCATGGATAAACCATCAAGCTTTGGCAGCATTCTATCCACCACCAGCGCATCATACCGCACCTCGGTTGCCATGTGCAGACCATCAAGGCCATTATCGGCATGATCGGCCAGATGCCCGGCCTCGGTTAAGCCATCGGCGATGTAGCGAGCTTGCGTGGTGTCGTCGTCGATGATGAGTATCTTCACAACGCGTTTCTACCCTAACATAACAGCCGCGTCCAGAGAATGGGCGCGGCTGCGAGACTAAACATTACTTTTCTTTTTTATCACTTTAAAAAAACGGTATATGTCTTTGTGTTGTATAGCCGTTGTGCTGGATTACTGCTTGACGGGGGCAATAACCGGTGCGGTGCTGGGTGAAGGCGTTACCGCGGGTGTAACCGTAGCGGGTGTTGTAACCGGTGTGACGACTGACGGAGGGGTTGACGATGATAATTTTTCGTCTTTCTTCTCTAACGTGCCTTTGACGGTTGTGTCCTTGCCACTGATTTCCTTGCCAGTGTTGATCTCTTTGCCAGCCGCCACCGGCGTGCCAGCCAAAGGCTTTTTTTCGCTATAACCCGATTCCGCCTGTGCCCCCACGGTGAGGCTTGCGCCAACAAGAACGGCGAGGCTGAGGATTTTTGTAAAACGATTCATGGTTAATCTCCTGATATGATGCAGCGGGTATGTGTGTCGCTGATATAAGGAGCATAACAGAGCCGCCTTGCGGCAAGATCGCGGGCAGATTAATTCTTGGTAATCTTTGCGCTTGGAACCCGGCCATAGGTGTCTTCAAAGCGAACAATATCGTCTTCGCCAAGATAGCTTCCCGATTGAACCTCAACGAGCATCAGCTCAATTTTTCCAGGATTTTCAAGTCGGTGCGTACAGCCAAGGGGCAGATAAATTGACTCATTTTCCCGCAGCAAGTGCTCCTCACCGTCGCGGCGCACAACCGCCGTTCCGGCCACCACCACCCAGTGTTCGGCGCGGTGAAAATGCTTTTGTAAGGACAGTTTCTGGCCGGGTTTCACCACGAGGCGCTTCACTTGAAACCGCTCGCCATCATCAATGGATTCATACGACCCCCACGGGCGATAGACGAGGCGGTTATGCACCGCCTCTGTGCGCTTATCTTTTTGCAGCTTTTCAACTATTTTCTTAACGTCCTGCGCGTGATCTTGATGCGCGACCAAGACCGCATCCGCCGTTGCCACCACAACGAGATTCTCAACCCCCACCACTGCCAAGAGCTGTTTATCATGGGCGCGAAGGTAATTGTTGCGCGCATTATGGGTATAGAGCGTGCCGTGGCGCGTGTTGCCGTCTTTATCTTTATCCGCGTCTATGTCCCAGAGCGCGCTCCACGAACCCACATCACTCCAGCCAATATCCCCCGTCGGCACAACCGCAGCGCGGCTGGTTTTCTCCATCACCGCGTAATCCAGCGAATCGGCGGTTATACTGTTCCAGCTGGCGGCCTCTAGGCGGATGAAATCTAGGTCGGTGCTGCGCCCTTTAACGGCCTTTGC
Source organism: Alphaproteobacteria bacterium (assembly GCA_021297975.1). Lineage (GTDB taxonomy): Bacteria > Pseudomonadota > Alphaproteobacteria > JAJTHO01 > JAJTHO01 > JAJTHO01. Next base: position 730 of record JAJTHO010000173.1, on the reverse strand, counting down.
GGCTGCCTTTAGCATCGCGGGCTGAAACTTTTCCAGTTCTTCCAGCAGCGTTTTAGCTTTGAAAACAAAAATCCCCGCGTTCCAGAAAAAATTCCCTGATTTCAGGTATTTTTTTGCGGTGTCGCTATCGGGTTTTTCAACAAATTGCTTAATCGAGAGACTGCCGGGGGTGAGCGGTTTGCCCTGTTCAATATAGCCAAAGCCCGTTTCTGGCGCGGACGGCTTGATACCAAGGCTGACGATATAGCCCGCCTCTGCCGCCGCAATCGCCGCATCAAGATGCGACAAGAACCCCTTGGTATCCTTCACATAATGATCGGCCGCAGCCACAATTAAAACGGCGTCAGGGTCAGTCTCGGCGGCTATTAAGGCCGCAACAGCCACCGCAGGCGCGGTGTTTTTGGGTGATGGCTCCAGCACAAGGCGCGCTGCAATATCCAACTGGCGCAATTGCTCCGCCACCGCAAAGCGATAGCTATCGTTGCTGATGACCATCGGCGCGGAAAATTTGCTGTTTCCCATAAAGCGCCGCGCCGTTTGTTGCAGCAGTGTTTCCGCGCCGGTTAAGGCGAGCAGCTGTTTCGGGTAATCCTGGCGCGATAATGGCCACAGGCGGCTGCCTGTGCCGCCACAAAGGATAACGGGGATGAGGGTGCGTGCGGTTGTTTTGGCTTTAGGCGGCATGGTGGTGTGTCCCGATAATGGTATCTTGGCGCGCTTCCCAACTCAG
>JAJTHO010000152.1 GCA_021297975.1 Alphaproteobacteria bacterium | reverse complement strand
GGTTGACCGACCGGAACTGTGTGATTTTATTTTTCCTGCTGTGTTGACGCGCGGCGATGTGCAGATTGCAGTAAGCACGGGAGGCCGGGCACCCGTGCTGACCCGCTGGCTGAAAAACCGCATTGCCGCCATGCTGCCTTCCGGTATTGCGCGGGTGGCGGCTTTGGGCGAGGAATTTCGCGGCGCGCTGAAAACCCAATTCCCCACCATGAAAAGCCGTAAGGACTTTTGGGAAAATTTGCTGGAATCCAGCTTTGCTGAAAAAGCAGGCACGATGAACCAGCATGACAGCGCGGCGGCGTTTCAAGCGGCGATCGATGCGGGCAGCGCGGCGTCAAGTGTAGGTGAAAAAGGTATCGTCTATCTTATTGGCGCGGGCCCGGGGGATCCCGATTTATTGACGTTTAAGGCACTGCGCTTGCTGCAAGCGGCAGATGTGGTGCTGTATGACCGATTGGTGACGCCCGATATTCTGGCGCTCGCACGTAAAGACGCCGAGAAAATTTATGTCGGCAAACAGCGCGCCAACCACTGTATGCCGCAGGAGGAGATTAACGCGCTGCTGGTGTCGTATGCGCGTCGCGGCCTCAAAGTTGCCCGCCTTAAAGGGGGTGACCCCCTTTTGTTTGGGCGCGGCGGCGAGGAGGCCGAGGCACTTCAGGCGGCGCATATACCCTATGTTATTGTGCCGGGGGTTACCTCGGCCAGCGGCGCGGCGGCTTACGCTGGCTTTCCGTTGACGCACCGCGACCATGCCCAAGCGGTTACCTTTGTTACTGGGCATATGCGCGGTGATGGGGAATTGGTGCTGCCTTGGGCGTCGCTGGCGGCAGCGCAGCAGACGCTGGTTATCTACATGGGACTGCATAAAGTAAATGTTTTAGTTGAAAAATTGCTGGCTCATGGTCTTGCAAAGGATACCCCCGTTGCAGCTGTCAGCCAAGCAACCTGGCCAACACAGCGCATCATTCGGGCGACGCTTCTTGATTTACCACGCTGCTTGCGTGAACAGCCGTTGGATGATCCGGCTCTACTAATTATTGGGGCAGTAACAAATATTACCTTAGAGTGAAAATATAGTATCCTAATTTAACTGTTTGTAAGCTTTTCTTGCGTAAGGATTGCATATGCTTAAACACCTAAAAAAATTATCACACTGTCGCGTCGGCGCAATATCCATTGAATACGCATTCATTGCGGCACTAATCTTTCTGGCCGTTATTATTGGCGTTTCCTCAACGGGCAGCGAGAATAGTTCTCTCTATCAAAGCACAGCCGATAAAATTGACGACGCTTTCAACCCTTAAAAAAAATTACAGCGACAAATTTATTACGTTTACACTTTGTTAACTATTACTCTATAAAACTAAAATTACATCTACAGAGGAGATTGTCATGTTATTTAACAAATTTATCAAAGACGAGAGTGGTGCTACCGCGTTAGAATACGGTCTGTTGGCTGCTCTGATCGCTGTTGCGATTATTGCGGCAGTGACCACTCTAGGTACAAACCTAAGTAACACATTTAGTAAAGTAGGCTCATCCATCGCCACAGCGAACAATTAAGCTATGCCTAAAAAACCGGAGCCCTTATCCCCATGAGCGCGCTCTTAGGTTTTTCTCTTCAAGGCTTGTTGTTTTGGATTCTCGCGCGTTGCATTCCGTGTGACGCGCGACATTCTCACAGGCAAAAAGATTTGCTTATTGATTTAATGCATTGCGGGATCATGACCCTCTACGCAGGCACAACGGGTCTTGTATTTGTTGTACTTGGCGCTCTTGCGCTCCACGGCTTTGACGCCGATACTATAACACAGGCGTTCCAAAATCGGGTTATCTTGGATTATCCGATAGCGTTGCAAGTGTTCACCATGTTCATCATTGCGGATATTTGGACATTCTCGTGGCATCGCGCTTTTCATTCTGCACGGCTGTGGAAATTTCATAAATTACATCACAGCCCCGTGCACATGGATTGGTTGAGCAGCTACCGCTTTCACCCCGTCAACCAAATTCTCGCCTTTGCGCCGTATGGCGCTATATTGTTTTGGGCGGGCTTTGGCGGGGAAGCGTTTTTCTGGTTTGGGATTCTGAAAACTTTCCACGCTTTTCTTACCCACGCAAACATCAATTGGAATTTTGGCTGGTTTAATTATGTTATTGCCAGCCCTATTTATCACCGCTGGCATCATTCCGCCGAACCAGCTGCTTGGGGGAAAAATTTTGCCTCAACGTTCCCCATTTTAGACCTCTTGGCCGGCAGCTATTACATGCCTAAAGACCGGCTGCCGCTGGATCTAGGGGTCGGGTTGCCGCCAATCGCGCCGCCTGCAGCTGCCGAGCCAGTAAGTGCGCTTCCGCTGTGTAAGCCCGCGCCGTTGTAAAAATCAACACCGCCATGGTCATAACCGGCGTTTTTGCCCCGATACCAATATAGGTGGTCATCACCAGCACGAAGAAAACAAGACCGAATTTAATCGCACGGTGCGTCCCCGTCCAGATATAACGCCCCAATCCCCAAACTAAACCAATCATATAGACGATGAAAAAGATCAGACCCAATCGCACCAGTAGTGCTATCCAGGCAATTTCAATCGTCCACGGCAATTGCAATAAGATAATAAGTTTATCAAAAATTTGCGCTGATACACCCAAAAAAAACTGCTCTATTGTCATCAGGCCAAAGACATCCAACGCAACGAGGCGCGTTTGCGCGCTGCCATCCCAGGTAAGCCGCTCTATCATGCTTTGACCGAAAGAGGTTCCGGCAAACAGATAGGTCAAGATTATAGGCAAAAATAGCAAAAGCGTAATAACAAGAACAGCCGTGGCCATACGAAAACGTGCGCCAGTTAAAAGATAGGCGGTTGTCCGCCATTGATAGATCATAAATAGCAGAATCAATAAAACAAGGGATGATCGCCCTCCAAAAGCCAACATACCTGCGAACATCAAGCCAATTGCCGGCAAACGCCACCACCAGCGTTCCGGCACAGCGAGAACGCCGAATATCGTAATCGCCATCATGAGTGAGCCTTGCAACGCATGCCCCATCATTGCGGTTGAGCGCGTATCATAAATAAGCTCAACGCCCTGAACCATATAGGGCAGCATTCGCCAACCTGTTACCGCCTCAATCATAGCAATAACGGCGTTAAAGGTCATAAATCCGACAATCCATGGAAAGAAAACAGCGCGTTGTTTTTGCGTTAATTGCGCCAGCAATATAGCGACAATAGCCGGCATCAATAGTGTATCGACCAGAAAAGAAACATTAACCAATCCATTGTAGATAATGGTGAAGCTTATAGTTACGCCCAAACAAATTCCGTATAATAAAACAGGCTGCGGGATATAAGAAGGCACACCCGCCCCTTCCCTCAAATCAACCGCCAAGAGAAAACCCAAAAATGCCAGCGCAATGTATGTTGATGGGTGAATCTTCATTAAAAAAAGCCCACCCTCACCGCTATAGCTATAGCCAAGCCATTCCAATGCTGTAGACGGAAACACAAGTAGTGCAAATGATGTTACAATAGCGGCAAGCAAGCGCGCCCGAACATAGTCTCGGGATATAACGGTTGTGTCGGATCTAAGCTGCATACTGCTTTATGCCGTTGTTATGCAGAGAAGACAATCATCCTGTTTAACACGAAAGAAAATGATTTTTTGTCGCTGTTTTTCTTACGTAAAGGCATAGCCAGCAGAAACGCTACCGGGCAAAGCAGCGGCATTATAACCGCTCATATCCGGATATATAAAGGCATCTAAAGTACCTGCTGATAAGGCCACATCATCCCAGCGGTTTGCATCAAAGGATACGCTGGCAACGCTGAAAGGGGGGAATCGCTGTGCCAGTTGGTTTAAATCAAGCTCGGCTCCAACCCCCACCAGCGCCAGCGCCAGTTGATGAAGTCCCGGATTATGGCCAATAATGATGAGATTGGTAAAATCATTGCGCTGCATTTTAACAATCTGATAGAGCTTTGTCGCCGTTGCCATATACAAATCATCTTGGAATTCAACGCACTGGCTATCATTGAGCAAGCCTGCGTCACAAAGTCCCTCATAGGTTTCACGGGTACGGCGCGCCGGGGAACACAAGACTAAATCACTAGAGATATCCATTTTGCGCAGCGCCGGTCTTTGGCGGATAATGGACGCCTTGCCGATTGCATCGAGGGGACGGCGCATGTCACCATTTTCCGCGTTTTCCTCAACGGCTTTAGCGTGGCGAACAAAGATAATATTTTTCATGGCTCTACATCCCTGGCTTTCGCCTGAATGGGGTCAGGCGAGCAACCCTTGCAACGTTTTCAGAATTTTTTCTGCGCCAAGAAACCGTTGCAACCGTTCACCGGGCGCGGCCAGAAACAGGAGTTTCTGCTCTGGCAACACCTGAACCATAGAGCGGGATTGGTTAATAAAGTCTAAAAGACGCTGCGGCTTTGCAAAAGAATTGTTCCGAAAAACAACCACAAAGCCCTTTGGCGCGATATCAAGGCGCGCCGCGCCCACCGCGAACGCGCGGCGTTTTAATAAAACAAGCTGTAAAAGGTTTTCGGTTGCCTCCGGCAATGCGCCGAATCTGTCCAAAAGCTCAGCGCGGAACTGCGCAACGTCCTCATCACCGCGCAAATCCGCCGCCCGGCGGTATAGCCCCATGCGCAGCTCTAGCGCGGGGACATAATCTTCCGGAATGCTGACCGGGAGATTCAGCCCAATCTGCGGCGTCCAGCTGTCATCAACCGGCGCTGCGCCCTTGGCGGCGGCAACGGCTTCGCTGAGCATTTGCTGGTACAGCTCAATCCCCACATCGCGAATATGCCCTGATTGCTCATCGCCGAGAATATTACCCGCGCCGCGAATATCCATATCGTGGCTGGCGAGGCTGAAACCTGCACCTAAGTGATCGAGTGTTTGCATCACCTCCAGCCGTTTTTGCGCTGGTTTGGCGAGCTTTTGATTCGCAGGCACGGTGAGGTAAGCATAGCCGCGCACCTTGCCCCGGCCTATGCGCCCGCGCAGCTGGTAAAGCTGAGCAAGACCAAACATATCTGCGCGGTGGATAATCATCGTGTTAGCAGTGGGGATATCAATCCCGGATTCCACAATTTGCGTTGAAAGCAGCACATCGAACTGCTTATCAACAAAGCCGGTCATCACCTCTTCGAGCGCCGCAGGGCTAAGTTTTCCATGCGCCATCTGCACCCGTGCCTGCGGCATCAGAATCGCCAGCTCCCGCGCTGCGCCTTCTAAATCCGCGACCCGCGGCACGACATAAAACACCTGTCCGCCGCGTGCCAGCTCGCGCTGCAGGGCTTCGCGAATAACCAGGCGGTCATGCGGCAAGACAAAGGTGCGCACCGCCAGCCTGTCCACCGGCGGCGTTGCAATCAGGCTCATCTCGCGCACTCCCGCCAGCGACAGTTGCAGCGTGCGCGGAATTGGCGTTGCCGAAAGCGTTAGGATGTGCGCCTGCGGCGCGAGCTCTTTGGGACGCTCTTTTTGTTTCACGCCAAAGTGCTGTTCTTCATCAATAATCGCGAGGCCAAGGTTTTTAAAGGTCATGCCCTTAGCAAGCACCGCATGGGTTGCAATGAGAATATCGACCGCACCCTCCGCCACCGCCGCCCGCGTTGCCGCCGCGTCTTTGGCTTTAACGAGGCGGGATAAGGGAGCAAGGCGGAGGCCAGTGCCGTCAAACCGTTTAGAAAAACTGTTGTAATGCTGGCGTGCCAGCAGCGTAGTCGGGGTTAGCACCGCAACCTGCATCCCCGATGCAGCGGCGACATACGCCGCCCGCAAGGCGACTTCCGTTTTGCCAAAGCCAACATCGCCGCAGATGAGCCTGTCCATCGGCTTTCCGGCGGCAAGGTCTTGCAGCGTTTCGCGAATCGCCCGCTCCTGGTCATCGGTTTCAACATAAGGAAAACCGTCACAAAAGGCGGTGTAGGATTCAGGGGTCAAGAGGCGCGGCGCGGTTTGTGTTGCCCGCAAGGCGGCTGTTTTTAAGAGATGCTGCGCAATCGCGCGGATGCGTTCTTTGGCTTTGGCTTTTCGCGCCTGCCACTGCGCCGCGCCGAGTTTATCAAGCTCGGCGGCTGTGTCGCTATCCTGATAGCGCGATAAGACGTCCATGTTCTCAACCGGCACAAACAGCTTATCGCCGCCCGCATAGACAACCCGCACGCAATCATGCGCCGCGCCGCCCACGGTGAGACTGATGAGCCCATCAAAGCGGCCAATACCGTGCTCAATATGCACCACCGTATCACCGATATCGAGGGTGATAGCTTCTTGTAAAAACACCTCGGCGGCGCTGCGCGTTTCCCGGCGGCGCAGCCGTTCCCCTGTCATCTCCGCATCGGTCAATAAAAGAAAACGTTCACTCTGGAACCCTTGGTGCAGCGGAGCGGTGAGCACGCTGATAGCACTTAGCGGCTGGGCGAGCGCCTCTTTAAAGCTGCTAGCGGAGAGCACGGCGCGACCATTGGGGAGGGCGCGCAGTTGATTTAGTAAACGTTCACTCGCGCTTGCGCTGCCGCAGGCCAGCACCACTTTGCGCTTTTGGGCAATGGCCGCGGCGGCCTCATGGGCGAGGGCTTGATAGAGCGTCTCGCCCGGTGCGGGTTTTTGTAAGATAAAATTACGCACCGGCGCAAAGGCGGATGCGGCGGCGGGTATGGCTGCGCTGCTGAATTGTTGCGCCGCTTCCTCACCCGTAAGATAGAGACTGCTAAAAGGAACAGGATAATACGGCGCGGGGTCTTTGGGATTAATCGCCGCATGGCGGGTGGTGTAGGCCTCTAAGGCGGTGTGTGCCCGCTCTTCCGCTGCGGCGGCTGCATCCGGCATCCACAGCACGGCTGTTTCAGGCGGCAGATACGCGGCTAAAGGAACGAGCGCATCAAAAAACAGCGGCAACCAATGCTCATAGCCGCTGTAGACTTCGGCGTTGCTGACGGCGTTAAACAGCGGGTCTTTATCCACCGTTCCGGCGGCAAGGAGGCGGTATTGCTGGCGAAATTGCTGGATGGTGCTTGGGGTTAACAGCACCTCACGCCCCGGCGGCACGCTGATGCTTTGCAGAGCGTAAACCCCCTTTTGAGTCACCGGGTCAAAGGCGCGAATATCCTCAAGCACATCGCCGAATAAATCGAGGCGCACGGGTTCGGCCAAATGGCCGGGGAAAAAATCGACAATCCCGCCCCGCACGGCTGCTTCCCCCGGCTCACGCACCGTCGGCGTCATACGGTAGCCTTGGGCAATCAATGTGGCTTTCAGCGCCTCAATCTGCACCTTGCCGCCTTTTTGCAGCACCAGCGCCTGCTGGCGAAAGGTGTGCAGCGGCGGCAGCTTTTGCACCAGCGCCGATGCCGTTGCCAGAATCAACACCCCGCCGCCGCGATACCCGGCAAGGGTTGTCAGCGCGGCAAGGCGCTCCGCCGTTACCGCCGGGTGCGGCGAGACGCGGTCATAGGGGCTGCAATCCCATGCGGGCAGCGTTACAACCGGAACATCGGGGGCAAAATATTTTGCGGCGGCGGCAAGCTGTGTCAGCACGGTTTCATTGCGCACAACCAGTAGAACCGGCCGCGTGGCGGCTATGCTCGCGGCATAATACGGCCATGCGCCCTGCGGTATAGCGGACGTCACCTCAGGCATTTTTCGGCCACACCGCCAGAATGTCCTTAAGCAGCGCCGCGTGCTCCGGCGGCCAAGGCGCCTGATCGGTTAGCCAATTAAACAAATCCGTCTCGTCCTCGGATAACAAGGCATCGTAAGCCGCGCAGGCCGCCGCATCCATTGTGTTCACCCGAATGCGGGCATAGTTTTCCAAGAGCTGATCCAGCTCTTTCGTGCCGCGATGCACGGATTGAAAGAGCAGACGGCGGCGGGCGATATCGAGTGTGTTTAACTTGTGCTCTGTCATGGTATTTGCTTCAAAAGAGGCATATGTTGGCGATTCAAAGCTCTTCTGTCCATGGGTTATTTGCACCCGCCAGCACCTTGCCGGGTATTGGCGAGAAACGGCAGTATCTTATCAATCGCCTCACCGAGGGGCGGGGGCGGATTATTGACCTGCTCTATCATTTTCCCGTTGGTATCACTGAATGGCGCAGCATCAGCAGCCTCAGCCACGCCAGTGAGGGCGCGGCGGTGCGGTGTCTTGTTGAGATAAACGACTACAACCCAGCCCGCCGCCCCGGCCAGCCGCACCGTATCGGCATAGTTGATAGCAGCGGCGTGCAGGGGGAAATTTTGGTGTTTAACACCCCCGCGCCGGTGCTGGCTAGTCGCTTTCCCATGGGGGAGCGGCGGATTGTTATTGGTGAGCTCGCAGCCGGACGGCTGTTGCCCACGTTCATTCACCCGCAGGCGGTGTTAAAAGTGGATAGCGCCGCCAGCCTTCCCGATGCGGTGGCCGCCTACCCGCTGACCACGGGTCTCCACCCCGATGCGCTGCGCCGGTATATTCGCGCTGCGCTCAATGCCGCACCGGAGTTGCCGGAATGGTTGCCGCCTGAACTTGTTGCGGCGCACGGTGGCTATTCGTGGAAAGCGGCGTTAGAGGCGGTGCACCGCTGCAACCATACGAAAGCGCGGCAACGGCTGGCGCTGGATGAGCTGCTTGCGCGTTCCGTTGCGTGGAACCGCTGGCGGCATGCGGCGCAGCGCCATGCCGCGCCGCTGGTTGCAACGGGCGCGCTCAGCCGCGCCGTTGAGCGCGCCCTGCCCTTTGCGCTGACACGCGGCCAGCAGGAGGCGATTGCGGCGTGTCTTAGAGATATGGCCGGGGTGCAGCCGATGCTGCGCCTGCTGCAAGGGGATGTGGGCAGCGGCAAAACGATGGTGGCGCTGTTTGCGGCGCTGGCGGCTATCGAGGCGGAGGCGCAAGCGGCGCTGCTGGTTCCCACCGAATTATTGGCACAGCAACACCGGCAAAAACTCGCGCCGCTGCTGGAGCCCTTAGGCATTACCCCGGCATTTTTAACGGGGCGCAGCACCGGCAAACAGAAAAAGCAAACACTCGCTCAGCTTGCGGATGGCACGGCGCGTCTTGCTATCGGCACACATGCGGTTTTGGAAGATAACGTTCACTTTCATCAATTGGGGCTGGTGGTGATTGATGAGCAGCACCGCTTTGGCGTGCAGCAGCGCCTGAGCCTGATTGATAAAGCAGCTGGCGGCGCGGCGCATACCCTTGTCATGACGGCAACGCCGATACCGCGCACGCTGCAACTCGTCAGCTATCACGGCATGGACACCAGCATTCTCGCCGAAAAGCCGCCGGGACGGCAGCCGATTACCACAACGAAACTTTCACAAGCGCGAGTGGAGGAGTTATTAGAGCGCCTCGATGCGGCGCTGAAACGCGGTGAGCAGGCCTATTGGGTGTGTCCGCTGGTGGATGAATCGGATAAATTGGCGCTGGCGGCGGCAATTGAGCGATACGGCGCGTTAGCCGCACGCTTTGGCTTTCATCAGGTGGGGCTTTTGCATGGCCAGCTTAAAGCGGCGGAAAAAGATGCAGCGATGCAGGCATTCTCTAATGGGGAGACACGGCTTTTGGTTGTCACCACCGTTGTGGAAGTGGGCGTTGATGTGCCGAATGCAACCATTATGATTATTGAACAGGCTGAGCGTTTTGGCCTCGCGCAGCTGCACCAGCTGCGGGGGCGTGTTGGCCGGGGCAGTAAGCCGTCAGCGTGTGTGCTGCTCCATGCGCCCCAACTGGGGGATATTGCCCGGCAACGACTGTATGCGCTGTGCCGCTCTAACGATGGATTTTGGCTGGCTGAAGAGGATTTGCGCCTGCGCGGCGGCGGGGATGTGGTGGGAACGGCGCAATCGGGCAGCGGGGCTTTTCGCGCCGTGCGCCTGCCGGAGGATGCGGATCTGTTTCCGCAGGTCGAGGCGATTACACATGCAGTGGATGCGCACCCACAAATTGAAACGCTGCTGACGCTGTTTGAACGGGGCAACGCCGCCCGCCTGCCGGAGGCGGGTTAACGTGGACAGGTATTTTTATACAGGCCGTAAACCTGCTCGCCTTGCTTGACCTCGTTGATGCGCTCAAAACAGGGCTTTAACGGCGCGAGCGTTGGCAGGGAGAAATACAGCTCAAAAATTTTATACACCCCCGTTTCCGGCGCGGTGTGTTTATACTCAGCCTCATCCACCACCAGATAATCCGGCTTGGTGCGGATAATGTCTTCTGCGGCCACGTTATCAAGATAAGCAAACTCAGCCGCATACCGCTCTGGGTTTAGCGACATCCCGCGATGCCACAGGCCGCCGAGATAATTGACATTTTCAAGCTGCGTCGTGCCCGGCTGGGGCATGGGGGTGAAGGGATTGAGCGTCAGGCTGTAATAGGTGCTGCCCTTGGGCAGCGTATCAAACAATGTTTTAAACGCTTGGTTTTGCGTATAAGGATTGTCTTTTTTAAAGCTATCCAGATTCCAGGAATTGATAAAATAATAGAGATGGAATGATAAACCCGCGATTAAAAACAAATGCCGGGTGCGGACACTACTTATAAAGAGCAGCAGGGCAGTAAGCGCAAAAAATGGAATAGCATGATAGGTGAAACTGAGCGGCTGGACGGCTGCCACCAGGTAGAACGCCAGCATCAAGAGGACGCAGAGCAGCAGCAGATTGTTTTCCGGTGTCGCTTTGCCGCCGCTCAGCTGTTTTGCCAAGAAATAGCCAAACATCGGCATCACCATAAAAACACCGCGTGCGAGATTTGTATCAAACCAACCATCGCTGCGGCCTTGGGTGTACACTTGGCTGAGGAGTGGATAGACTGTCTCAATAAAGAAGCGTTCTTGGGTGATAACCCATGCCGCGAACGCCGCAACGGCCAAAACCACTGCGACATTTTCCAGCCGAAAAAACCACGGCTTTAACTGTTTGCGGCACACAACCCAACCCGCAAGACCCAGCAGCACCAGCGCAAACGGCGGCTTAATACAGAGCGCTATGCCCGCAAAAAGCCCAGCGATACACCGAAGCCAGCGGGGCGTCTCCGCGCCCTCTAAAAAGGCGAAGACAACAAGCGCATAGGGGAGTGAAAACAGCAGTATAAAGTGTTCACGCTGCGCCATCATGCTGCCGGGCAGCACAAGAACGATATACCCCAGCCCGATTAAGAACATGTTTTGCGCGCCGTCTGGCAGCGCCGCAACGCCGCGGAGCACACGCGCGGAAAGCAGCAGTGTTCCCGCCGACAGTATCGTTATAAATAGCTGCAGGCTCCACTGCGCACTCAGCCCCAAAACGCTATGCAACCACGCGGGCAGAAGCCCCAGATAAATCATCATCGGCGGGTTGGTCTCAAAACCTGCCTCCGCATAGGTATCCGCCCCGGCCAGCACCCGTTTTGACAGCTCAAACAGCCACGCGACAGCCGTGTTCAGCGTTAGTCCCAACTGCTGCACTGCGCCGATAACTGCCCACAGAACAAACCAGCGCAGGGGGTGCGTGCTAAGGCTGCGAAAAACGCGCCAGTCTGGCAACACAAAGG
>JAJTHO010000040.1 GCA_021297975.1 Alphaproteobacteria bacterium | reverse complement strand
GCATTCAGAAGATTCGACGAGGAGCGCCGCGTGTGCCCGGCGGCGTTTCCGAATCAAAAAGCTGTTGAGTGCGCTCACCGCAAGCAGCATCGGCATAGACACCGTGTCCGCGTGTTCCGCCGTATCGGTCAACAAAACGGCGCGAGCGCCCTTCTCAATGGCGCTGAGCGCGGCTAAACACAGCGCATCCACCGCTTTTTCTAAGGGCGTCTCGGTGGGCGTATACGTTGCCTTGAGCGTCACCACATCCCCGCCCAATGCAGCTTTAAGCTGCCCCAGCTCATGGGGCAGCAAAATCGGCGTATCAAATTCCCACACCGGCGCGGTATTAGCCGCATCCGCCAGCAGATTTTGCAAATTCCCCAGCCGGGTTTTGAGGCTCATCACCCGCCGTTCGCGGATGGAATCCAGCGGCGGGTTGGTCACTTGGGCGAAATTTTGCCGCATGAAATGGTGCAGGCCTTTAAAACGGCTGTTCAGCACCGCGAGCGGGCTGTCATCCCCCATCGAGCCAATGGCTTCCTTGCCCTCCGCCGCCATGGGATGCAGCAGCAGCTCCAGCTCTTCCATGCTCCACCCGGCGGCAATCTGCCGCGCGCGCAGCGTCTCTAAGGGCATGGGGATGTTTTCCAGTGCCGTATCCGGCAGCAAACGCAATCGCTGCGGCGTTTGCGGCGGCTGCGCCGCGCACAGCCAGTCTTTCAGCGCGGCATCATCATACACTTTATTCTCAGTAAGATTCACGCCCAGCATCTGCCCCGGCGCGAGACGACCCTGCGCCAGTATCCCCTCAACCGGCAGCGGCACTAGCCCGGCTTCTGAGCCAATCACTAGCGTATCCGCCGTCCGGGAATAGCGACACGGGCGCAGACCGCTTCTATCCATGCCCGCCAGAATCCACGTGCCGTCATAGCCCACAACCGCCGCGGGGCCGTCCCACGGCTCAATCACGCTGTTGTTTAGCTCATACAAAGCCTTCAGCGCAGGCGGCATGGTGGTATCATCCCGCCACGCTTCGGGTATCAGCAGCGTTTTCGCCAGCGGCAGGGGCTTACCGCTGTGGGTCAACAGCTCCAGAACGTTATCCAGACTCGCCGAATCGGAATTGCCCGGCTGTATCAGCGGGCGGATGTCATCCAACACCGCCGCGCTGAAATGCGGCGATGATAAGCGCGCCTCATGTGCATGCATCCACGCGACGTTGCCTTTCAGGGTATTAATCTCGCCATTATGCGCAATCACGCGAAAGGGGTGGGCAAGCCGCCAGGTCGGGAAGGTGTTCGTTGAATACCGCTGATGAAAAAGAGCAAAGCGCGAGGTAAAATCCGGCGCGGCCAAATCGGGATAAAACGCCGCCAGTTGATCGGCCAGCATCATGCCCTTGTAAATCACCGAACGCGCTGAGAGCGAGCAAATGTAAAACTCGCGGTTTCCCGCAGATAACATCCGCTTTTCAATCCGCCGCCGCACATGATAGAGGCGACGCTCACAATCCGCCAGCGGCTCGTTAAGAGGCGCGGCGATAAACAGCTGTTCAATTTCAGGGCGCACGTCCGCGGCTTTTTGCCCCAGCACAGCGGTGTTAATCGGCACTTGCCGCCAGCCCAGCATCGACAACCCCGCGCCCGCCAGCTCACTTTCCATCGTCGTGCGGCAGGATTCCTGCTCATCAAGGCTTTTCCGCGGCAAAAACACCATCGCAACCGCCAGGCGGTGCTTTACTGCGTCAAAGCGGCCAAAACGCGCCGCCAGCGGGTGAAAGAAACCGGCGCTAATCTCGACATGAATTCCCGCGCCGTCACCCGTTTTGCCGTCGGCGTCCACCGCGCCCCGGTGCATCAGGTTTTTGAGTGCGGTCAGGCCGTGCTCGACGATGCTGCGCCGGGAAGCGCCGGTCAGGTCAACCACCGCGCCCACGCCGCAGGCGTCGTGTTCGTCATCAAGGATGAGGGTGTTGTGTGCGCCGCTCATGCGACACCGTTATCAAGATGCAGCCGAGGATCCATGGCTTGGTGTAAGATGCGCACAATTGAAACTTTTTTATCTGTTGCATCAAAAATAAGCACATGCTTCTGGCACATAAACGCTTTTAGCTTTCTTGGTATGCCGTCGCGCATCACGGCGCGTTTAGGGTTTTTGGCAACAGCTTCAAAACATTTCTTTAGCTTGTTTTCATAGCGCTGCGCCTGACGCAATCCCCAATTCAACGCAGTGTAACGTTGAATGTCTGCCAAATCGCTTAAGGCATCTTTTGTGAGATCAATCTGCATCGGCAATGCCCGATAGTTTTCGCGCTCTCGCAAATATTTCGTCGATACTCCCGCTCACCACATCGCCGCGCAGATACTGCTGATACCCCTTTTCAATCGCCTCATCCCAGACGCGTTGTTTTTCAGATCGCACCGCTTCCCGCTCTTCTAAAAGCTCCAGCGCCGATTGGATAACGTCTTCGGCGGTTGCAAAACGGCCAGAGGCAACCTGCGCGTTGATGAAATGTTCGTGGTGGGGGGAGAGTTCGAGTGTCATCGTCTACCTGCTGTGTGCTGCTCTAGTCTAACACTCTGCGCCGCTTCTGACAACATCGCCGCCGCCGCATCGCGCCCCTCTTTAGTCGCCCAAACAACTAAAGACGCCCCGCGCACGCTATCCCCCGCCGCATACACCCCCGGCAATGATGTCTGAAACCCTGCATCCACCGCCAGCGTGCCGTTTGCCCGGGTTTTTAAGCCCGGCTGGCCAAACTGCGCCGGGTAATCTTCCGGCTCAAAGCCCAGCGCCAGAATCACTTTATCCGCCGGGAGCTTAAACCCGCTGTTCGCCAGCGGCGCAACCTCGGCGCGGCCGCGCCCGGCTGTTACCAGTTGCATCCGTTCGGCCGCAACAGCCTCAACGCGCCCCGCGCCCTGAAACGCGACCGGCTGCGCCAGCCATTCAAACGTGACGCCTTCTTCCATCGCGTGGTGCACCTCACGGCTCGATCCGGGCATGTTGGCCTTATCCCGGCGATACAGACAGGTGACGGAGGCCGCCCCCTGCCGAATCGCTGTGCGCACGCAATCCATCGCCGTGTCCCCGCCGCCGATAACCACAACGCGCTGGCCGTGTGTGTTCCATTCGTCCGCAAGCGCCGCGCCGAGATTGCTTTTATTACTCGCGGTTAAATAAGGCAGCGCCGCCACAATACCGGGCAGACTACTGTTTAAAGCGTTGGTATTCCGCGCCGCATACACCCCGGTTGCAATCAGCAGCCGGTCATGCTTTGCCCGGAGGCTCGCGAACGCGAGCGCATCCACGTGTGTGTTCAGCGTAAACTCAATGCCCCCATCATAAAGCCAATCCGCCCGGCGCTGCACCACGCTTTTTTCCAGTTTAAAATTGGGGATGCCATACATGAGAAGCCCGCCGACGCGGTCATAGCGATCATACACCGTGACCGATGCGCCCGCTCGCCGCAACACCTCTGCCGCCGCTAGACCCGCGGGGCCCGCGCCGATAATCCCCACCGACAGTGGCAGGGTTTGAGCCGCCCGCAGCGGCGCAACCCAGCCGTTTGACCACGCCGTATCCGTGATATACTTTTCCACCGCACCAATCGTGATAGCGCCAAAGTCTTTCTCAACGACACAATTACCCTCACACAGCTTATCCTGCGGGCAAATGCGGCCACAAATTTCCGGGAAGGTGTTGGTGGCGCTGGAGACAGCATAGGCCTCCTGAAGCCGCCCCTCCGCCGTCAACATCAACCAATCGGGGATGTTGTTCCCCAGCGGGCAGTGCACCTGGCAAAAGGGTATGCCGCATTGCGAGCAGCGCCCGGCTTGGATGGCCGCCTTTTGCGGCTGAAATTCCTCGTATATTTCGCGAAAATCACGCGCCCGCGCAGCCGCATCCCGTTTATCGGGGTAGGCTTGGGGTGTGCCCAGAAAATTCAGCAGTGTTGAGGCCACGGTTCTCTCCTTTATGCATCTAGTCGGATGACTCTTGCCAATTCGTTAATTGGGCGTACAAAGCCGCTATGGATTTTACGGCGTATTTTTATGCAGCCCTGATGGGCATTATTGAGGGGCTTACAGAGTTTTTGCCCGTCTCCTCCACCGGGCATCTCATCTTAGCCGGACATTTTCTGGATTTCCAGAGTGTGCCGGGGAATGTTTTTGAAGTTGTCATCCAGTTCGGCGCAATCCTTGCGGTGTGCATGGTTTATTTTCAACGTCTTTGGAAGGTCGTTGTTGGCCTGCCGCACAAACGCGAGGCGCAGCTGTTCACCCGCAATATCCTGCTTGGCTTCCTGCCCGCCGCCGTTTTGGGGGTGCTGTTTCACGACATTATCAAAGAACGGCTGTTTAATGAGGTGGTGGTGGCGTGGTCACTGCTTTTAGGGGGTATTTTCATCATCGCGGTGGATAAATTGCGGCTCCAGCCCAAATATTATGAGGTTGAGACCATGCCCGCGTGGTTTTCCCTCAAAGTTGGCTTTTTCCAAGCGCTCGCGATGATTCCCGGCGTCTCGCGCTCAGGGGCAACGATTCTAGGCGCATGGCTATTTGGCGCAGATAGAAAAGCGGCGATGGAGTTTTCCTTTTTCCTCGCCATCCCCACCATGCTGGGGGCGGCAACCTTTGATTTGTATAAGAACTGGGATGCGCTGAAAGCGGCGGAGGATGCGGCGGGGCTGATGCTGCTCGGCACAGTCATGGCGTTTATCACCGCCGCCATCGTCGTTCGCTATGCGCTGTATTTTGTCCACCAATATGGGTTTACCCCGTTTGGCTGGTATCGGATTGTAGTGGGCTCGGCGCTATTGATGATTGTGTGAATTAGGCGGCGACAGGCGCAGAGAACTGCCGCCCCGTCTGGCTGCCTTTAGGGGGCGTCTTACCCTCTTTCAGCGCGCGGAGGATAGAAACAACGCTGTCTGCGCTTAAATCCTCATAATAATCGTCGTTAATCTGCACAACTGGGGCATTTACGCACGCGCCGAGGCATTCCACTTCCATCAGGGTAAAGCCGTTATCCGGGGTTGTCTCACCAAGGCCAATGTGCAGCTCACTTTTACAGGCTTTGGCGACCTCATCACTGCCGCGCAGCCAGCACGGCGTGGTGCGGCACAGCTGTACCAGATGCTTCCCCACCGGCTTAAGGTTAAACATGGTATAAAAACTGGCCACCTCATACAGCCGCATCAGGGGCATGCTGAGGTAATCCGCCAGATATTGAATGGCATCTTTCGAAAGCCAGCCGCCGTTTTGCCGCTGAGCAATATCGAGAAGCGGCAGCGCCGCCGAGGCTTGCCGCCCCGACGGATACTTAGCAACAATGCGCCCGGCGCGGGAAAGATTTTCGGGGGTAAAGATGAAGCTGGTCATGCTGTGTGCTAATCCGGAACGGCGCGATGCTCAAGTGGGAAATATCGGTTGATCATGCCAATTAAAAATTTACGTACTTTTTTACACTGATTTTACACAACGCGAAGAGTATGACTGCTTTAAAAGAGTGATTGAAGACACAAAAAATACATTTTTAACTAAAATAAAACTGTTAGCTTTACACTCCAATACAGCAGCAAATAACATGACTAATTCGCTTTTAAAGCCCCTGATTTGCTATTAGTTGACATCTTAATAAGAATTTTCAAGAGTTTCAATGGCTCACAATTCACATATGGGCATATCTTTTGATTTGACAGCGATAACGTTTATTGGTTATAAAAAGAATATTGGCACAATTTAAATGTTGATGTAATTTACGTATTTTTTAGATACTATTTAACGCCGATATTTACTTGTAGCAGACATAAATCTTACAGACACAATTCAGGACTTAAATGCCACTATAGTAATACTCTGAACCATAGAAAAAACCTTATTTTTCCGTTAAACAGCCTTTTAAAAACTTATCACAGGGACTAAACCATGACAACCTACACAGTAGCCAGCTCAGAAGCAGGTTTTGACAACGCAATATTTGATGGTGACAAGTTAATTGTAGCCTCTGTGAAGAGCAGCCTCGGTAAAACATTTACTGTAGCCGATGATAGCAAGCTTGCATTAGCCGCAAACCTTGGAAACTCACTTCGGCATATCGGTGCCCTCAACGCAAACGGCACGGCCAAAGAAGGCGTTCAATTTAGCATTAGCGGTAGCACCGTTGTGGCCACTTTCGAAGGCAGGTCTACGAGTTCTCCTTATTTTAGCGTGACCAATACCGTTCAAGCTCGCAAAGAATCTGATGGTACAGTGCGGTTTGAAGATCTGACTGGTGGTGGGGACAATGATTTTAACGATGTTGTTCTAACTGCTACAGGAACACCGACTCCCGCACCAACCCCAACACCAGTTCCTACGCCTACTCCGGTTCCAACCCCAACCCCGGTTCCTACGCCCACACCGACTCCCCCATCTGCAATTGAAGTCAAGGCAACAGATATCGTCACCTTAAATCTTACTGTTTCTGGCGATTTGTTTGGCGGTATCGATGGTAAGGGCGCACCGATTATCCGCGTGAAACTGGGTAATACCGTGGTTGCAACCCAAGAAATCAAGAGCGATTTCTCCGCTGGTCAATCGCAAGTTGTCAGCCTGAAAGTGCCTGCTGGTGATCTCGTTAAGGGCGGTAAAATTGTTGCTGAATACACCAACGATGCCTTTAATGCCGATCCGGCCAAAGGCGCGGTGGGTGATCGCAACCTGCGCATCCTGAAATCGGAAGCCGTGCTCGAAAACGG
>JAJTHO010000110.1 GCA_021297975.1 Alphaproteobacteria bacterium | reverse complement strand
GGCGTGACATCGAGAATATCGATCTGGAGGACATGGCCCGGTTCGGCCCCCTCGACGGCTACAGGCCCGGTCAGGATATGGCCTGGGAGGAAGCGCGGGGCATGGGCATTGGAAACGCGCTGGTAATGATCGGCATATTGGAAATAGTTTTCGGCGAGAATAATATCGCCGTTCATTTGCGCGTCTTTCGCCATGTTTTGATATTTTTCAATCATTTTGATGGCGTTGGCGCGAATGCGGCGGTCGTTTTCAAGGTTATTGCCGCCAAAATTATTACGGGGCTGGTTAAAACGCTGGCCGCCGCCGCCGTAACGATTATTGCCGCCTGTACCATTGCCGTTGCCGTGACCACCATGGCCGCGCATCCGATGCCGTTTCATGTTCATGAAAATGAGTGCCTCTAAATAGCTATCTGTAAAAAACCCGGGCTTTTGAAAAAACGCTGTTGAAGAGTGTCAAAGCCGTATGCCGCGCGTTATGCGTGCATAGTACGCATTTTCGCTGGATAATTCAAGCGCTTTTTTGCGCGCACACGACGCGGGGCTGCTGGCCATAATCAAGGATTACCCGTCCGGGTTGCAACGCGGCAGACAGCAGGGCAGGGACGCTGTCCGCTTGGTCATAGCCGATTTCAAGGAGGAGTAGCCCCCCCGGCTTTAACAGGCGCAGCGCATGGGGGATAAGCGCCCGGTAGGCGTTGAGGCCATCCGCGCCGCCGCTGAGCGCGAGGAGGGGGTCAAAATCGCGGACGCTGGTATCAAGGGTTGGAATGACCGCATCCGCGATATACGGCGGGTTTGACAGGATGACATAAAATTGGCCGGAAAGGGCAGCGCCCCAATCGGAGACGAGGAAATGAGCGCGGTTTTGGAGGCCTAGCGCGGCGGCGTTCAGTGCGGCGGTTTGGCAAGCCTGCACGCTTTTATCAACGCCGATACCGGTTGCATCCCTGAGTTCAGACAGGGCAGCCAGCAGCAAACAGCCCGTACCCGTGCCGAAATCCAAGAGACGCGGCGCGGGGGGCAGACCAGCGCGGTGTTCCAGCAGCGCGCGTATAAGGGTTTCACTATCCGGGCGCGGCTCTAAGGTGTCGGGCGAGAGGCGAAACGGCAGTCCCCAGAACTCGCGCACGCCAAGAATCCGCCCCAGCGGCTCACCCGCCGCGCGGCGCTGGAGCGCGGCCTGTAGAGCGGTTTGCTCAGATGCGGATAACGGCGCATCGCGGGTTTGGAGAGCAGAGAGGGGGATATCTAGGACGGATGCGGCCAGCCAGCGCGCCTCAAGCCTTGGGTCAGTTTCATGGGCAAGACGGGCGGCGGCGTGGGCTAAAAAATCCGGCAGCAGCACCGCTTAATCCGCCCATTCGGCAAGCTTTTCCGCCTGTTCCTGCGCCAGCATCGGCTCAATCAGCGGGTCGATATCGCCGTCTACTACTTGGTCAATTTGATAGAGCGTCAGGTTAATGCGGTGATCCGTCACGCGGCCTTGGGGGAAATTGTAGGTGCGGATGCGCTCAGAGCGGTCGCCCGTGCCGATTTGTCCCTTGCGGTCGGCGGCGTGGGCGGCGGCGATTTTCAGGCGCTCGGCCTCATAAATCCGGGCGCGGAGAATCTTCATCGCCTTGGCTTTATTCTTATGCTGCGATTTTTCTTCCTGCATCGCAACGACAGTGCCGGTTGGGATATGGGTGATGCGGACGGCGGAATCGGTTTTGTTGACGTGCTGTCCGCCCGCACCGGAGGCGCGGTAGGTATCAATGCGGAGATCGGAATCTTTCACCTCCACATCCACCTCCTCCACTTCCGGCAAGACGGCAACGGTGGCGGTTGAGGTGTGCACCCGGCCTTGCGCCTCAGTTTCAGGAACGCGCTGCACCCGGTGGACGCCGGATTCAAATTTCAGGCGTTGGAACACGCCCTTACCGGTAATCGAGACGCTGGCTTCTTTAATGCCGCCAAGCCCAGATTCGTTGAAGGAGAGCATCTCATACCGCCAGCCTTTGCGGTCAGCATAGCGTTGATACATACGCAGCAACACACCGGCGAAAAGCGCCGCTTCGTCGCCCCCCGCCGCCGGGCGGAATTCCACAATTGCCGGGCGGTCGGCATCGACATCTTTAGGGAGGAGCAGCAGCTGAATCTCGCGGGCGGCCTGAGGAATGTTGAGTTTCAGCGCGCCGTATTCCGCCTCGGCCATCGCTTTTAATTCGGGGTCTAGGCCGGGTTCTTTCAGCAAGGCTTCGGCATCCAGCAGGTTTTTTGTTTGCTGCTGATACTCGCGCATGGCGGCAACAACCGGCTCTAAATCGGAAAATTCTTTGGAATAACTGGCGATTTTATCGGCGGGCGTGCTGGATGCGCTGAGCAATGCGGACAGCTCATCATAGCGCGACAGCACACGCCCGAGGGTTTCAGGTTTTAGCATGGCTGTTTCTACAGCCGTTTGCGTTTATTGGAAAGCGGGGAATTCACCAGCGTTTTCGGCCAGCACATCGGCCGTTTGCCAAGAGGGCAGGGAAACATCCTGCATTTTTGGATGCAACAGGAGTGAGGGTGCGACGCTGTTTTGCAGGGCGGCGGCAATATCGGCATCACAGAGCGCCGATTCAATCCCGGCGGCCACATTATTGGCGCGGTCGTTGGCGGCGGCAATCGTGCCGGGTTCTAGGAAGGCATGGTCGGTTGCGCGTTTTTGCAGGTGCAGAATGGCTTGTTTCAACAGGTCTTCATTGAGAAAATCGACATCGTCGAGCGTTGCGGGCAGGGCGTTTGCCGTGTCTTCGGCGCTCAACGTTTCCAGTAACTTCTTGCGGTGTTCATAGCGGCGCAGCAGGGGATGGGCGTTGTTCATATGGTTTACCGTTTTGATAAGGTTGGCTAACATGAAAGCGCTCCGTAATAATGAACAGTATCTGATGAGTTTCTTAAAAAGTCGTTAATGTGATATAAAGCACACTATATAATAGAAAAATAGAAATAGCTATCTATTTTTGTAGTACCTCCCTATGTTTACAGAAATAGAAAGAGGCGTCATCTCGAGCGCAGCAAGGCAGTGCCTTGCGCAGTCGAGAGAACTCCCATTATTCTAGAGGAGATCTCTCCGCTCCAGCCGCGCCGCGGCTTCCGGTCGAGATGACCCCTGTTTTGGTATAAGAAACATGCAGCCAACACCAAAACCCCGCTCCGGAATGGCTCCCAGGCAGGGTTTTGGCGTCTTAGCGGGCTTTCGCCGGCTTTGAAGAACAGCAAGGCGCGGTGTATCACAACCGGGCAGTATAGGGTTGGCCTTACAGGCGTGCACTAGGGATCGGGTTGCGGTAGGCGCACGACTTGCTTTAGATGCCAGTGCCGCAAAATCCGTCGGGCAGCGCCTGTAATACCGAAGGGTAGTACTAGGGATGGTTGCCGCAACACGTGTTTCAGACATGCTGCGTCACCGCGCCTTTCATTCGGTGGTCTGTTCGCGTGACAAACCGAGATACGTATCTATCTATAACCGTAGCAGAGTTTTTTGCGGCTGCCAAGTGGGCGGCGAAAATATTTTCCAATGTTTACAATTTGTTAACACTTTTTTCGGTGTGCGTATCCGAACGATTGCGTAATCCCGACTAAGGCTGCACAGCAGCCGCATGGAGGGATCTTTTTCAGCATGACGGGAGATCCTTCGACGTTGCAAAACCCGAGGGTTTTGCGCCTTTCAGGATGACGTACTGTGAAATAAGCATACAGTAAAAACGGGTCAGGCGATAAGCCGGGTTTTGTCGGGCGGGTTTAACGCCGCCGAACCGCTATTCATCTAGACCAGCCGTTGCCGACTGGCTCAAGCTCGCTACCCGGATACGGAAATGCAACCAGCGTGCACCGCATCCCTATTTGCGATTGCTCCGGCGGGGGTTTGCCGTGCCGTTTCTGTTACCAGAACCGCGGTGCGCTCTTACCGCACCGTTTCACCCTTACCGCCCATAACCGAAGCCATGGTCGGCGGTTTATTTTCTGTGGCACTTTCCATCGCGTTACCGCGTCCGGTCGTTAACCGGCCGCCTGCTGGTGGGAGCCCGGACTTTCCTCACACTGGTTGCCCAGTATGCAGCGGTTTGCCTGACCCGCTGATACGCTAGCTTTTAACGGCGCGCTGGTCAATGCTGCGTTTTTGCTGGAGCAGGCTCGCTGCCAGCGGCGCGAGGACGGCGGGGTCTAATGTATCGAGCTGTGCGGGCGCAAAATGGCGGGCAAAGGCGCGGGCGGCGGCGTGCTCATCCTGCACATCATAGCCGTATTCTGATAACAGCGCGGTGAGGGGCTGTGTTGCTCTGAGGCCAGATTCTGCCCAGAGGCCGAAGCCGCGCTCGGCGAGGAGCTGCCACGGAAACAGCTCACCGGGGTCTTGTTTGCGGGCGGGGGCGACATCGCTGTGCCCTATTATATTATAGGGCTGAATCGCACGGCGCTGGGTGATGCCGCTGAGCAGCAATAATAAAGAGTCGATTTGCACAGCGGGGAAGGGGCGATAACCCCAATCATGGCCGGGATTGACGATTTCAATACCAATCGAGGCAGCGTTGACGTTGCTTATCCCATCCCAAAACGACACCCCGGCATGCCAGGCGCGGCGCTCTTCCGGCACGAGAGCAAAGACGCGGCCATCTTCTTCCAGCAGATAATGCGCGCTCACTTTCGCATCCGCATCAACGAGGCGCAAGAGGGCTTCCTCTCCGGTGGGCATACCGGTATAGTGCAGCACAATAAGCGACGGCGGTGCGGTGCGCGCGTCATGATTCGGTGAAGGAGCAGGGATGAGTGCGCTAGTCATAATGGAGCCAGTATGCGGCGGTTAAAATCGCTCGGCAAGGGGACGCTTGCAGCTGCACTGTTGTTTGTTGCGGTGTGGATAGTGCTGGCTGTATTGCCGTGGAAAACCTTGCTGCAAGGGCAATTGCAGCAGATGACGGAAGGTTTGCCGCTAAGATTGGAGACAGCGGGCTCCCTTGATTTGGTGCTGAACTGGACGCCGACGGTAAGAATCGAAAAGCTATCCCTTATTCCGAAAGATACCAGCAGCCGGGTTGAGATGCAGAATGTTTTGGTGCGGCTGTCGTGGCTGCAACTGCCGAAATTCTGGTTTGGCGGGGCGCTGTATCCATCGGGCATGGCAGAGCGGGTTACGTTTCAGATTGGCGAGAGCGTGACAACGCTGGATGCGGTTGATTTTGATATGGTGTCGCCCCCGAAAAACGGCGTTGCGGCGGTGGGGAGTTATGGCTGGCAGGGGCGGCGCTATGGTTTTGATATGGCGCTGGAAGGCGTGCCGGAGGCGAACGCGGTGAAATTTGCGCTGTATCTCGTGCCGACGCAGGGTGAGCGGTTGCAGCTTATCGGGGCAACGCTGCGGCGCGGCGCGGTGACGGCGGTGCAGATTAGCACGCTGCGGCTTCCGGGATTTGGCGAGGTGAAAGGCACGATACGGCTGGAAGACACGGGTGCGGTGCAGCTGCTGGATGCGGCGCTGCAACTGCAGCAAGATTTACCGGATAAGGCAGCAGCCGAAGCGGCGGCGAACGATTTTTTCACCAGCAGTGATGCGCTGGAGGCCGCAGCGTTCCTTAGCAATGGCCAGCTATCCGGGCGGATTCGCATTAATGCGCCGCAGCTGCGCCTTAAACAGCGGCAGCTTGATACGCTGACCATGGATATTATTTTGCGCCCGAAAGCGCCCGTGCTCTTGACCATGGGGGCAACGCTTACCAATGAGCCGTTTACCCTTCGCGCTGTGGTGCAGCCGGGGAAATTATGGCAAGTGCGCGGCGGCGAGATGCATTGGGGCGAGCGGTCGCTCTCGTTCTCTGGCCAGACGGACGGCACGTTGCGGCGCTGGACAGTGCAGGCGGAGGATATTCTGCTTGCGGATGTATTGATGCAGCAGGCTCCAGATGCATCCCTATTGCAAACGATAAAAAACATCACCGCGCTATCGGAGATAAATTTTCAATTTAACAACACGCAAGTTGCCGATGCCGCGCTGGCGGCGGTGCGCGGGGTATTGCGTTTGGACGCGGGGCAATTGGGGATTGAGCCACTTATTCTGCAGCCGCAAGGCAGCATGGGGGCGTTGAAAGGGTCGCTGCTGCTCGATGCGCGGCCATTTTTTCCAAAAATCAGCGCAACTATTGAGGGCGAGGCGATGACGATGGCGGCGCTGCGTCCGGGCGGGATGGTGCTGCCGGGGCGGATGATATTCACGCTTGAGGGGAATGCGCCGCGGCTTAATGCGGCGCTGAGCTGGCAATTGCCGCAAGGGCAGCTGCGGGCAGAGGGCGGTGTGGATATTAGTGCTGTGCCCCTGCGTGTGCAGGGAAGCACCAACTGGCAGAGCGCACGCCCGGCAGCGGCTATCAGCGCGCCGCTGTTGTGGGAAGGCGGCGTGTTGTCGCTCGCGCCGCTCAGCGGGACACTATCCGGCCAACCGGTTAGCGGCTCGATTCAATACAGTAGTGCGGCGGGGCTGAATGCTGTGCTGTCTATGCCGATGCTGAGCGCGACTGATGCAGCGGCCTTGTTCCACATTCCTTTTGGCGGAACGATGACGGCGATAACGCGCTGTCCGCTTTTATGGGGTGAGCCGCTGACGGATACGCCGCTCGTGAGTTTGTTGCAGGGGATGCCAGCGCAGCTGGATATTACGGTTGGGGCGGTTGGGTATAACACGCGGCAATGGCAGAATGTGCGGCTGAAGGCCTTGCGGCAGGCGAATTACCTCAGCATGAATATGAGCGCGGCAGATCGGCAGGGCGGGGTTTCAGCGGCTGCGACGATTGATGCGCGGCAAAGCCCCTTGCCGCAGGTTGAGACATCCGTGCAGCTGCGCGATTTTCTGCTGATGCAGGACAGCGTGCGGGTGACGGGGCAGCTGAACGCGAGCGCGTCGGCGACGTGTATTGCCGATATGCTCGGCGCGGGCGGGCAGGTGCAGCTTGCGGTGCGCGGACTCGATGCGCCGGGGATGGCGCTGCCGCTGGTGCAGCGACTGGTGCGGCAAACGGCGCTGCAGCAGGCGGCGCTGGGGGTTTTGCGCACCGATGCGGCGAGGCAGGCGCTGCGGCTGGAGACGCTTACGTTTCAGGGGCGCTTTAGCGGCGGCGTGTTACAGCTGGATAAAGCAGAAGCACTTTTTGGCGGCGGGCAAGCGAGCCTGAGCGGGACAGTGCGGCTTTATGACAACACGATGAGCGCGCGGGCAAGCGTTCGCCTTGCGGCGTTTCCGCAGGCTCCGCCGCTACTGCTTGATATTACAGGATTATTGAGCGCGCCGCGTGTGGGCATTGCCGATAAAGCGTTTGGCGCGTATTTGCTGCGCCAAGGACTGTTGCAACTCGGCAACAATTGATACATTTATTTTCAACTTAAAACGATGCGGGGACGAAACCAAGCAAATGCTTGGTTTTATTGAGCATCATTTTTTTGTTTCGGCTTCATTATGTCTTTGACGCCCATATAGTCCCATGCTATCCCACGGTTACCCATAACTACCAAAAACCTACGCCATTAACTGTGCCCGGGGAAACCCGGGCGCTCTCTTTGGAGGCTTTTTGTGGTGTGGTTTCCATAATCTAAAGAATATTCACTGCACACTTTATCAGAGGCTGGGCGAATGGCCTTATTTCTGTCAACCATCACCAACAAGGTGGATAAAAAGGGACGTGTTTCTGTCCCCGCGTCGTTTCGCGCCGTCTTGGTGAAGGCGGGAAGTAGCGGCCTTGTATTCTTTCCTTCCTTTAAATCGGCCGCTATTGAAGCCTGTCCCGTTGAGCGGATGGAACTTCTTAACAGCCGCGTGCAAAACTTTGATTTATTTTCTGAAAACCAAGATGATTTGAGCTCGGTACTGTTCGCCCAGGCCGAAGAAATCAGCGTGGATACCGAAGGGCGAATTTTGCTCTCGGAGCGTTTGCTTGCGCATGGCAACATCACGGAGAGCGTGAGCTTTGTCGGCAAAGGCAGCACGTTTCAACTCTGGAACCCGGAGGCCTTCAGCGCGTATCAGCGGGATGCCCTCGCGCGCGTGAAAAAGGCGGGCTTAACGCTGCCAGCGGGCGGTGCGGCATGAGACAGCAGCGCGTGCACACCCCGGTGATGCTGAACGAGGTGATGAGCGGCCTCGCCATTGCGCCGGGCGGCCATTATATAGACGCCACCTTCGGCGCGGGCGGCTATACCCGCGCGTTTTTAGAGCGCGGCGCGCGCGTTACTGCGTTTGACCGTGACCCCAGCACGGCGGTGTATGCAGCGCCG
>JAJTHO010000030.1 GCA_021297975.1 Alphaproteobacteria bacterium | reverse complement strand
CGTCGGGCGGATGATGCACACGGGGTCGAGAAGCCCGGTGGGGCGGACAACCTGTTCCGCCACAACGCCGCCGCTGAGCTCTAACTCCCACGTATTCGGCGTTGCCGAGACAAAAATGGTTTGCGGGCGAAAGGCGTCCCACTCCTCAAATTTCAGCGGGCGGTTATCCAGCGCCGACGGCAGGCGAAAGCCATGCGCCGCCAGCGTGCTTTTCCTTGAAAAGTCGCCCTTATACATCGCGCCAATTTGCGACACGGTGATATGCGATTCATCGATAATCAGCAGCGCATCTTTCGGCAGGTATTCAAACAGCGTCGGCGGCGGCGCACCGGGCGCACGCCCCGATAAATAGCGCGAGTAGTTTTCAATGCCGTTACAGACCCCGGTTGTCTCCAGCATCTCAATATCAAAAGAGGTGCGCTGTTCCAGCCGCTGCGCCTCTAGCAATTTTCCCAGTGTGCGCAGCTCCGCCAGGCGAAGTTGCAGGTCAACTTTAATTTGCTCAATGGCTTGGCGCAGTGTGGGCCCTGGGGTTACATAATGCGAATTGGCGAAAATCCGCACGGCGGTGAGGCTTTGAAAGCGTTCGCCGGTCAGCGGGTCAAATTCGTAAATATCCTCAATATCATCGCCAAAAAAAGAAAAGCGCCAGGCTCTGTCTTCTAAGTGGGCGGGGAAAAGTTCTAAGGAGTCGCCCTGAATCCGAAAGCAACCCCGGCTGAAGCCGATCTGGTTGCGTTTGTATTGAATCTCAACCAGCTGCGCGGCCAGCGTGCGGGCGCTGATGCGCTGGCCTTTTTTCAGCTCAATCGTCATCGCCTGATAGCTTTCGGCGCTGCCTAGGCCGTAGATACAGGAGACGGAAGCCACGATAATCGCATCCCGCCGTTCCATCAGGGCGCGGGTTGCGCTGTGGCGCAGACGGTCAATCTCTTCGTTAATGGTTGCTTCTTTTTCAATGTAGGTATCCGAGCGGGGGACATAGGCTTCGGGCTGATAGTAATCGTAATAGGAGACGAAATATTCAACGGCGTTGTTTGGGAAAAACGATTTCATCTCCGCGTATAATTGCGCCGCCAGTGTTTTGTTCGGCGCCATAATCAGCGCCGGTTTTTGCGTCTCGGCAATCACATGAGCGATGGTGAAGGTTTTTCCGGAGCCGGTCACACCGAGGAGGACTTGGTTTTTTTCATGTGCGCGGATACCGGCGGTCAGCGCGGCAATGGCCGTTGGCTGGTCACCAGCGGGGGAGAAGGGGGAGGTGACGGTGAGATGATGGGGCATCAGGTTTGAAAGCCTTACTATCTGGATTCTGTAAAGGAACCTTGTTTTAAAAACAATACCCTTGCCTTTTTAGTAATCTTTCGTTAAGAACCCTCTTTCGTTCTTGCTGGATCCCCAGCTCCGCCCATTCCGGGCGCGAACCAAAAGAGGAAGTTATGTCGAAATATGAAATAACCGTGCTGGCACGGCAAGAGTTGTCTGCAGCGCAGATTACCACGCTCCAAGAAGAGCTGGCGGTCATTGTCACCAAACAAGGCGGCACCATCAACAAACAGGAAAACTGGGGACTGCGCGTTCTCGCGTACCTTATTAAAAAGGCTAAACGCGCGCATTACCTCTATCTTGAAGCGGATATGCCCGCAGCCGGTCAGCATGAGCTTTCCCGCCTGATGGGACTTCATGAACACATCCTGCGTGCGCTGATTGTTCATGTTGAAGAATTCCAGGAAGGCCCCACGGCCGTGATGCTGGCAAAACAGCGCGACGAGAGCAAAGCGGCCGAATACGAAGCCTTTGACGGCGGCTTTGATGTTGGCGGTGATCAAGGCTATCGCCCGCGTGCACGCGCCGCTGCCGGTGATATTGAATAACCTGTCTCTATAAACCTTTTCCCTAAAACACTTGAGGATAAACATATGTCGTTTCCAGAACGCAGTAATGAACGTGGTGAGCGCGGCGAACGCGGCGAACGCGGTGAACGCGGCGCCGGTGGCGATCGCGGCGCAAAAGGCGGCGCAACCAAGAAAGTTTTCTTTCGCCGCAAAAAAACCTGCCCTTTTTCGGGCCCGAACGCTCCGGCGATTGACTACCGCGATGTAAAACTGCTGCAAAAGTTCATTACCGAGCGCGGCAAGATTCTGCCTAGCCGCATCACGGCGGTATCGGTTGATAAACAACGCGCCTTGTCGCTGGCGATTAAACGCGCCCGCTTCTTGGGTTTGCTGCCCTACGTTGCTGTATAAGCCTTGTGGCGCAGCTCTACACCCGTTTTGCCGCTCTATGCCGCCAGCAGCCGCTGCTAGCGGTGCTGCTGAGTGGCGGCCTGTCGGCGCTGCTGGCGCAGGCCGGGATGCTTACGGGAATGGCGCTGCTGTTTTTACTGCTCGCGCCGTTTCCTTTGCTGGCTTTAGGTTTTAACCAGGCACCGCAAGCCGTTGTGTTGGCGGGGGTGGTGGCTTGGGGCGCGCACAGCCTGCTTATCTGGCCATTTTTAGACGGTGAGACCGGCGCGTTTTTAAATCAGGAAAATCTGCTGTTTTTTGCGCGTGTTATTCTCCCCGCGCTACTCCTTAGTTATGTCGCGTGGGGCGCACAGGCGGTGGGTAAAACAGCCGCGTGGGTGAACACCGTATTTTTAATGGGGGTGGTGCTGACGCTGCTGCTGTGCCTGCTATTATTGCCCCAGTTGGCGCCGCTGGCCGAGCAGCTTCAAGAATTGAGCAACCAATTGATGGCGCAGCAGGGCACGCCCTTGCCGCTTGCGCCGCAAACGTTGCAGGTGGTTGCTGGCATGTTGCCGGGTTTTATTGGCTTTATGAGTGTTCTCAGTGTGTTTATGTGTGTTGGTTTGCTGCGCCGGGTGCAGCCAGAGGCGTTAACGCCAATGCGCCGCCAGCCGCTTGCGGTTTTTGTGCCGCTTTTGTTTTGCGCCAGCTTGGCTATTGGCTCACAGCCCAGCGCGGTTGTTTCCGAGCAAGCGATGGTTGATGTTGTCTATTATGCCCGCAATCTGGCGCTGATGACGGCGGCACCGCTACTGATGATTGGTTTTAGCGTGCTCTATACTTTTGGCGCACACTGGTCGGTTAGCAAACCCGTGCTTATCGCGCTGACGGTGTTTGCAGTGTTGTCTTTTTACCCGTTGCTTTTGGTGTTGGCACTCGGCCTTGTTGAGCCGTTTACCAGCAGTCGGCAGCGGTTATTGAATGGAAGTCATTAAATTTAGGAGTTTGAGTCATGATTAACGTGATTTTGTTGGAACGTGTTGAAAAATTAGGCAACCTTGGCGATGTGGTCAGCGTTCGCCCCGGTTTTGCCCGCAACTTTTTGTTGCCGCAGAAAAAAGCCCTGCGCGCCAGCAAAGACAACATTGCCGCTTTTGAAGCGCGCAAAGCGCAGCTGGCGGCGGAAACCGCAAAACGCCGCGACGCCGCGCAAAAAGAAGCCGGCACGCTAAACGGTGCACAGGTTATCCTGATTCGCCAAGCGGGCGAAAACGGCCAGCTGTTTGGCTCGGTCACGGCGAAAGATATCGCGGTTGCGCTGAACGAGGCAGGCTTTAAAGCCGTTGATCGCCGCATGGTGCGTATTGATGCGCCGGTGAAATCCATTGGTGTGTATGATTTCCGGGTGCAAATTCACCCTGAGGTGACCGCCGTTGTGAAAGTCAACGTGGCAAAATCAGCCGATGAAGCCGAAGCGCAAGCAGGCGGCCAGACTGCTGATGCTGCTGCGGGTGAAAACGCCGCCGCGTAATTTATTTTATGCGCCGGTGATCCAAACGCCGGGATGATTCCGAATACTATACAGAAGGAATCATCTCATGGCTGCTCCGCGCCCGAATCATAATCTTGACTATAATGCCTCGATGGCGTCGTATTTGCGCGGCTCCATGCGCCATGCGCTGTTGTCCGTTGAGGATGAAGTGCGCTATATTCGCGCGTGGCAGGAAAAGAAAGACCAGCGTGCACTCGATACTCTCATTCGCGCCCATGGGCGGCTGGTGTTGGCGAGCGTCAACAAATTCCGCAATTATGGCCTGAGCATGTCGGATTTGGTTCAAGAAGGAAACCTGGGGCTGATGCTGGCGGTTGAGCGTTTTGATTTGAGCCGCGAGGTGCGCTTCTCCACCTATGCTGCGTGGTGGATTAAGTCGTGCGCACAGGATTTTATCTTAAAAAACTGGTCGATTGTGCGCATGGGCTCCACCAGTTCGCAAAAATCGCTGTTTTTCAATTTGCGCCGCTTGCGGGCGCAGATTGAGGAGGCCACTGGCGGAGATTTGACGTACGCTGGGCAGCAGGACATAGCCGCTACGCTGGGCGTTGCGGTTGCGGATGTTGTCACCATGACGCAGCGCCTGAGCGGCGCAGACAGCTCGCTCAGCAGTACGCTGGGGGAAGATTCCGAAGATACTGCCCAAGATTTCCTCAAAGACGAGCGCCCCAATCCCGAAGAAGTCATGATGACCCGTTTTGATAACGGTAAGCGGCTTATTGAGCTGCGCCGGGCGCTGGATGTGTTGTCGCCGCGCGAGAAGGATATTATCATCACCCGCCGCCTTCAGGATGACGGGGAGAGCAGCACGCTAGAGGCTTTGGGCGCGCGTCTGGGCGTTAGCAAAGAACGGGTGCGGCAGCTGGAAACGCGGGCGCTGTCAAAAATGCGGGTGGTGCTCAATGAGGCCAATGCCCGCGCCGAAGCGTCGCTGTTTTAAACTGGGTTTTAAAAATTCTCGCGTAGCCAGCCAATGGCTTTGGAGATGCTAAGTTTTCCCTCTCCGCTGCGCGTTGCAATCGGCAGCCGCACGACATCGTGATTCGGCAGCCGCGCATAGCGCAGCAGACCCGTCACCGTTGAAAATGCAGCGCCTTGGTATTCTGCGGGAAGGCCGTGAAAGCCTTGGGGTTTACCGAGGCGGGTTTTCTTATCCAGAATCTGCGCCGCGGCGTCGCGCACACCGGGGAGTTGCGATGCGCCGCCGGTGAGCACGACCAGACGCCCGGCGCTTTTATCAAGCCCGGCATCATCGAGTGTGGCGCGGAGTTTCTCTAAGGTTTCCTCAACGCGCGGCTGGATAATCCGGGTGAGATAGGAGCGGGGAACATGGCTGGTGTGGGTTTTGTCCATCTCACCAACAATCGGAATATCGAGAATATCGCGGTCATCGAGGGTGTTTGCGAGTGCAGAGCCATGCAGCACTTTAAACCGCTCGGCATCCGCTAACGTCGTGGACAGGCCGTAGGCAATGTCTTTGGTGATGTGGTGTCCGCCCAGCGGAATCGATGCAAGGTGCAGCAAATGCCCGCCTTGAAACACGGCCAGTGTCGTGCTGCCTGCGCCCATATCCACAAGGGTTGTGCCGAGCTGCATCTCATCATCCACAAGGCACGACAGCGCCGAGGCATAGGGGGAGGCCACCAAGGAGGAGACCTCTAAATGACAGCGGCGCACAGCGCGAAGGAGCGAGGCCGCAACGGTGCGCTCAACCGTTGCAACGTGCACCGTTGCGGCGAGTTTCCGCGCCATCATGCCGCGCGGCTCTTTCACCGACAGGTTGTCATTCAGCGTGTAATCAAGGGGCAGTTTATGCAGCAAAAGCCGTTCGCCGGGTGTTTTTGGTTCTGCCCCGGCAAGCGTTGCCGCGACATCCGCGCCGGTAACTTCATCGCCGGTGATGCTGCGGCTGACATCAATCCGTTCGGAGGTGATGTTGCCGGCTGAGATATTGATAAGCACCGAGTTTACCCGGCATCCGGCGCTGTCTTCGGCTTCTTGCATGGCGCGGGCAATGGCGCTTTCGGCGGCGTCCATGTCAATAATGCTGCTGCCGCGGAGACCTTCGGAAGCCGCATGGCCAATGCCGATAACCTCGGGCGGCAAGCCGCCATCACGGGTTAGCGCCACCATGGCGCAGATTTTTGCCGTGCCGATATCAATCGCGGCTAGTGTGTTATGTCCTGCTTTCGCCATGGTTACGGCGCAAATTCCTTAGTGGTGTCTGCATTTTTCATAATGATGCGGTCGGGTAAACGCAAGTCAATCCGTGTTGTTTGCGCGTTTACCATGCTTTCACTGTTTAAAACGCGCACGAGATGCCGCCAGGCGGTGGCGACATTTTCCTCAGGCAGGCGCACTTCAATGCGGCGGTCTAAGATAAGATTCCAGCGCCGATCGCCCACCCAGACTGCGGCGGTGACGCGGGCTTTTACGCCGGGGTTAAGGCTCATGAGCTGCAGCAAATCAATAAGATGCGTCGGCGCGCCGGCGCCAACGATAACCAGCAGCGATTCAAATTCGCCCGGCGCTTTTTCGCTGATGGCCTCGCCGGCGTTGTTGAGGAGATAAAGTTTTTGCTCGTGCTGCCAGACGGCAATGGGTGTGTGTTCGGTGATGCCGACATAAATAGTGGCCGGTGCGCGGCGCTCAACCCGCGCTTCGGCAATCCAAGGCAGCTCTAAAAGGCGCAGCCGCGCTTCATGGGGATCAAAGCCTAAAATCGGCTCGCCTTCTTTGATTTTAAGCGCCTGTTTAATGGCGCTTTGACTGGTGCGGCCGCGCCCTTCAATAAGAATATTTTCAACTTTTAACCCGCCGTCGGCGGTTGCGTTTAGCAAGGCTTGCTGAATCCGCCCCGGAATGTCAGCGGCGAAAAACCACCAGATAAAGCCGGTAACGCTGAACACGACAAACGCCCGCCACAGATTACGGCGAATGCGTGGCCAATTGCGCGGGCTGCGTTTGGCTTTTTTTCTTGGTTTAGCGGCCATGGTTTGGTTCTAGCGCCTCCCTAAGGAGGAATTCAACCACTTGTAGATATGATATTCCTGCAGCCGCCGCACTGGCCGGAACTAGCGACAGCGCGGTCATACCCGGCTGGCTGTTTACCTCTAGAATTACCGCGCGGTCTTTTGATGGATCATAGCGGAAATCCGTGCGCGAGACGCCGCTGCACCCTAGCGCCGTGTGCGCTTTTAGCGCCATGTCTTGCAGCCGCCGTGTCAACGTTTCCGGGATAACGGCGGGCACAACAAAATCCGCATGCAGCGCATCGGTGTATTTGCTGGCAAAATCGTAAAACGGGCTTTCCGGCTTTGGCACAATTTCAATGACGGGCAGGGCGCGATTGCCCAGCACCGGCACGGTGAATTCTCGGCCGGGGATAAATTCTTCTACCAAAAGCGGCTGATCGCTGCGTACTGCATTGGCCGCAAGCTGGTATTCATTATCGTTATGCACCAGCGTCACGCCAAAGCTGGAGCCGTCCGCAACCGGCTTCACGACAACCGGCAGGGCAATGCCCAGCGCGGCGCTTAACGCCTCCTTTGTGCAGGTCAAACCATGCGGCACATCAAGCCCCACGCTGCGCAGTATTTGCTTTGCGACCGCCTTATCCATCGCAAGCGCCGAGGCAAGCACACCGGAGTGTGTGACGGGTAGATGCATCAGCTTAAGCAGCCCCTGCACCGCGCCGTCTTCCCCGTCTGTGCCGTGCAGCGCGTTGAACAGAACGGCGGGTTTATGCGCCGTCAGTGCGGCGACAAACGCGGGGATGTCTGCTGTCAGGTCTAACGGCGTGACAGCGGTATAGCCGCCACCCTGCAAGGCTTTGACCACGCCGTTACCGGATTTGAGGGATATTTCCCGTTCGGACGAGGTGCCGCCGAGAAGAACGACAATGGGTGTTTGTTTTGTAAGAGCCATACGGCGCACTTAACATAATCCGCCGCGAAAACTCAATGCTGTATCGAGCCGCCCCAGAAAAACCAGCCAAGGCCGATAAGGAAAATACTGTTGCCGTATAGTCCATGCTCAAATGTAACGAGGGACAGCGAGCGCGTGCGGGCATAGGTGGTTGCGAAAATGTAGCCGGCAATAAGGCTGAGCGGCGGGGCAACCCAATTGATAAAGAGAACATGAACGTAGGCAAACGTCACGGCGCTGACCCAAATAGTAATCCGCTCATTCCCCTGCCACAGCGGCGCATAGCGGCGAAAGAAATACGTGCAGAAAATAAACTCCTGCGGCAGCGCGGACACAATCGGATACGCAAACAGCAGCACCGGGATGATTTCCGGCTTGGTATAAAACAGAGAGAACAATTTTTCGGGAAAGGCCAGCGCGGTTAAGCCCATCAGCAGCAGGGAGGCAGCCAGCCAGCGGGCAATAATCGGGCGCAGTTGCGGCCAATTCAGGGCATCAAAACGCCAGAGCGGCTCACCTTTTTTATGATAATACGCGCGGTAGATAAGCGCGCAATACAGCGCCGCACTCCAAAGAAAAACAAACATATACGGCGCGAGGCGAAACCAAAGCACGAGGGTGGGGATAAGCGCGCCGAGGATAAACAGCTCAACGGCAAGATAGGGTTTGGAGAGGAGAAGGGTGCGTATCATACGTCTTTACTTAAGCCGATTCGTTCAATTTCCCAGCGCAGCGTAATCCCGCTTTGCTGCAAGACTCTCTCACGCACGGTCTCACCTAGCGCCTCTATAGCCTCTGCCGTCGCGCCGCCGGTGTTAATCAAAAAATTGCAGTGCTTTTCAGACACCATCGCCCCGCCGCGGGTTAAACCCCGGCAGCCGGCGGCATCAATCAGCGCCCACGCTTTATGCCCCAAGGGATTGGCAAAGGTGCTGCCGCCGGTGCGGCTGCCGGTGGGTTGGGTTTCTTCGCGCAGGCTGCGAATCTCAGCGAGCCTGGCGGTGATAGCGTCACTATCCCCCGGCTCGGTGCGAAGATGCGCGGACAGCACGATACTATCTTTCGGCAGCTCGCTATGGCGATAGCTCAGCCCCAGCGCATCTTTATCCAGCCGCTCGATATCGCCAGAGCGATGCATTACATCAGCATATACTATTATATCACTGATTTCGCGGCCATAACACCCGGCGTTCATGCGCACCGCGCCGCCGATGCTGCCGGGTATGCCGATGAGAAATTCGAGGCCAGCGCGACCGTCAGCAGCAGCGGTTTGCGCGAGCGTTTGGTCTAGTGCGGCAGCGCCAACCTCGTAGCCATCCGGGGTTGCCGTAATCGCCGTAAAGCCGCGCCCCAGCTTGATAACAATCCCCTTAATACCGCCATCGCGTATTAACACGTTGGAGCCAGCACCAAGGAGTGTCAGTGGCACATCCATCGGCACAGCACGCAGCAGCGCCGCGAGGTCGTCGGCATCCGCCGGGCGAAACAGATACTCCGCCGCGCCGCCCGTTTGAAACCACGTCAAGGGGGCGAGGGGAGCATTCGCCGTTAAGCGCCCACGAACAGGAGGGGGGGTGAAGACCACGGCGTGCGGCTAGGCGTGTTTGGCGGCGAGCGTCGTGAGCTTGTCCGGCAAGGCCTGCGCCCAAGCGGAAATGCTGCCCGCACCGAGGCACACGACATAATCGCCGCTGCGCGCCAGACCATTAAGCTGGCCGGGGAGGTCTGCTTCTGTTGTCAGTACCACGTCTTTATGGCCATGCTGGCGCATTGCTTCGGCGAGGGTTGTGTGGCTGATGCCGTCCAGCGGCTGTTCGCCCGCCTCATAGATAGGCGCAAGCAGCACGGTATCCGCATCAAACACACAGGCGGCAAAGTCAGCCCACAATGCGCTTACCCGGCTGTAGCGGTGCGGCTGCACCACGGCGATAACCCGCCCGGTTGCAAGCTGGCGTGCGGCTTTGAGCACGGCGGCAATCTCAACCGGGTGATGACCGTAATCATCAATCACGGTTATCCCGCCCGCAACGCCCACTTGGGTGAAGCGGCGTTTCACCCCACTGAACCCCTCCATGCCTTTCCGAATCGCGGCGGTATCCGCACCCAAATGACGCGCCACGGCAAGAGCCGCCAGCGCATTGCTGACGTTATGCTGTCCGGCCATGGGCAGGGCTAAATCCGTCCAGCGTTCGCCGTCACTAAACACCACATCAAACCGGCTCACACCCGCCTCAAGCCGCACATTATCCGCGCGAATATCCGCTTGTGGGTTAAAGCCGTAGGTCACAACCCGGCGGTCAATGATTTTCGGGAGTAAGTGCTGCACCGCCGGGTGGTCTAAACACAGCACCGCGAGGCCATAAAACGGCAGGTTTTGAATAAACTGTTCAAACGCGGCGTAAAGCGCCTCTGCCGTGTGGTAATAATCCAGATGTTCGGGATCGATGTTGGTCACAATCGCAACGGTTGAGCGCAGTTTTAAGAACGTGCCGTCGGATTCGTCCGCCTCAACCACCACCCAGTCGCCGCCGCCAAGGCGGGTGTTAGAGCCGTAAGCGTTAATAATGCCGCCGTTGATGACTGTGGGGTCTAGG
>JAJTHO010000107.1 GCA_021297975.1 Alphaproteobacteria bacterium | reverse complement strand
GGGCGTTGTGAACTTAGGCAAACACCCGCTTAAAAATCGTCTCCACCTGCGCAAAAAAGCGCTGGGGATTCATGATGTCGTTCACCGCTTCCGCGCTAAGATACCGCGCAACGTCTGTATCCGCCAGCAGCAGGGCGGTAAAGCCGCCGCCGCCCGCCCACACCTGCATCGCGTTGCGCTGTACGAGTGTATAGGCATCCTCGCGCGAACAGCCCGCCTGCGTCAGCGCCAGCAGCACGCTTTGCGAGAACACAAGGCCTTGGAGGTGGTCGAGATTTTTTTGCATCGCCTCAGGATACACCAGCAGCTTTTCCATCATCCCGGTGAGGCGGCGCAGGGCGAAATCGAGCGCAATGGTCGCATCGGGGGCGAAGACACGCTCCACCGCCGAATGGCTGATGTCGCGTTCATGCCACAGCGCGACGTTCTCCAGCGCAGGGGTTACGGCGGCGCGGACAATACGGGCGAGACCGGTGTGGTTTTCTGAGAGCACGGGGTTCCGCTTATGCGGCATCGCGCTGCTGCCCTTTTGACCGGGGGAGAAGAATTCTTCAGCTTCGCGCACTTCGGTGCGTTGCAGATGGCGGATTTCGGTGGCGAGGCGCTCAATGGAACTGGCGACAACGCCGAGGGCGGCGAAATAGGCAGCGTGGCGATCGCGGGGGATGACTTGGGTTGAGACCGGCTCAACGACTAAGCCTAGTTTATCGGCAACGTAGGCTTCAACGGATGGGTCGATGCTGGAAAACGTACCCACCGCGCCGGAAATGGCGCAGGTGGCGATTTCTGCGCGGGCGGTTTGCAAACGCTGTTTAGCGCGGGTGAATTCGGCGTAGAATCCGGCGAGTTTCAGGCCAAACGTGGTGGGTTCGGCGTGGATACCATGGCTGCGGCCAATCGTGGGGGTCAGTTTAAACTCAAACGCCCGTTTTTTCAGCGCGGCGAGGAGCTTATCGGTGTTTTCCAGCAGCATATCTGTTGCTTGGGTGAGCTGTACAGACAGGCAGGTATCCAGCACGTCGCTGCTGGTCATCCCCTGGTGCACAAAGCGGGCGGGCTCGCCGACGTATTCCGCAAGATTGGTGAGGAAGGCAATCACATCGTGTTTGGTGGTTTCTTCAATCTCTAAAACGCGCTTGGTGTCGAAGTTGCCCTTCTCGCGCACGGCCTTTGCGGTGCCGGGGGGCACAACGCCGAGCTGTTCCTGTTTTTCTGTTGCGAGGGTTTCAATCTCCAGCCAGATTTTGAAACGGTTTTCATCCGTCCAGATGGCGGCCATGGCGGGGTTGGTGTAGCGTGGTATCATAGGGGTATTGAGCGGAAAAACGGCTTAAACGCAAGTGGGTTTAACGCCTTAATGAGCAGCGCGTCATCCTGAGCGTAGCAGAACCTTTAGGTTTTGCGGAGTCGAAGGATCTCCATTAAATGCGAGGGAGATTCCTCGGCAGCACAAAGCCTACGGCTTTGTTTGCTCGGAATGACGCATGTATAAAGATGATAAGCGCCTAAATCACCCCAAGATTCTTCAGCGATGAAACCGCCTCATGGGGCCCCACAATCAAATGATCGACAAGGCCAATGCTGACAACCTTTAACGCCTCCTGCACGGCGCGGGTAAGCTCTATATCTTCTTTGCTCGGCGTGACATCGCCGCTGGGGTGATTATGCACCATGATGATGGCGGCGGCATGATGGGCGAGGGCTTTGCGCACCAGCTCACGCGGGTAAATCGCCGTTTGATTCAGCGTGCCGCGCTGGACTTCCTCCGCGCTAATCAGGCGGTTCTTAGTATTGAGATAGAGCACCCACAAGGACTCGACCTTGTTAAAGCCAAGCCGCGCCCGCGTGTAGGCATGAACGGCTTGCCAATTGCGCAGTATGGGCAGCTCGCGGAGGTCATTTTCCAAGAGCTTCAGGCTGGCGGCCTCAACCGCTTTTAGCGCAGCCACGGCGGCATCCCCCACGCCCTCAACCTCTTTTAATTCGGCAATTTCAGCGCGGATAACGGCGTTATAGCCGTTGAATTTTTTGAGCAGGCGCTTTGCCAACGGCTTGGTATCGCCGCGCGGATAGGCGGCAAAGAGCACGAGTTCCAACAGCTCATGATCGGCGAGGGCGAGAGCGCCGCTATCCAATAGTCTTTTGCGCAGCCGGGCGCGGTGGCCAACATGGGCGGATGCTTGAGCTTTGCTGGCGCTTTCCTCGGCGGCATCCCTTGTGGTCATGGCGCGGGTGTTACCGTGAAAATCTCAACGCCCGTTGCGGTAACGCCGAGCGAATGCTCATACTGCGCAGACAGCTTGCGGTCTTTGGTGACCGCTGTCCAGCCGTCGGGCATGACGGTTGTGTGATAGCTGCCGGCGTTAATCATCGGCTCAATGGTGAAGAACATGCCTTCCTCTAAAATATTGCCCGTGCCGCGCCGCCCATAATGCAGCACGCTGGGCGCCATGTGAAACACTTTGCCAAGGCCGTGGCCGCAAAAATCGCGGACGACGCTGAACCGGTTGGCCTCTGCGTGTTCCTGTATCACCGCGCCGATATCGCCGAGGTGTATGCCGGGGCGGACGATATCAATGGCTTTCATCAGGCAGTCGTAGGTGACGGTGCAGAGCCTATCGGCCAGCTTGGAGACGTTCTTTCCCACGCGATACATGCGGCTGGTGTCGCCGTGCCAGCCGTCCACAATCGTTGTGACGTCTATATTCACAATATCGCCGTCTTTGAGGATTTTATCATCCGAGGGGATGCCGTGGCACACCACATGATTGACAGACGTGCAGATGGATTTCGGAAAACCCTTATACCCCAGCGGCGCAGGGATTGCGCCGTGCGCAACAATAAAATCATGACAGAGCTTATCGAGCGCACCGGTGCTGATACCCGGCTGGACATGGGGGGTTATGTAATCAAGGGTCTGCGAGGCCAGCAGCCCGGCGGCGCGCATCCCGGCAAAGGAGGCGGGGTCGTGAAGGACGATTTGTTCGGGGCGGGTCATAAAGAGGGACTTAACTCAAAAACTGTTCTTTGACAATCCGTTCCGCCAGTGTCTTTTCCGGATCGAACAGCAGCGCCTTTGGCCGTTCGCGCTCCTCGCGCACACGCACGCGCACAACATCCCGGCATTCGGTGAAATCCGCAACGGCCGCAACGGGGCGTTTATCGGGATCGAGAATATCAAAACACACTTCTGCGGTATGGGGTATCAGCGCCCCGCGCCAGCGCCGGGGGCGAAACGGCGCAACAGGCGTGAGCGCGAGCAGATTACAGCCCAGCGGCAGGATGGGCCCGTGGACGGAAAGGTTATACGCCGTGCTGCCCGCGGGGGTTGCAAGCAGCGCCCCATCGCAGACCAGCTCCTCCATCCGCACTATGCCGTCCACCGACACGCGCAGCTTGGCCGCCTGACGCGTTTCGCGCAGCAGGGAGACTTCGTTAAACGCCAGCGCCTCTCTGATGCTGCCGTTTACATGCTCAATGCGCGCAGAGAGCGGAAACAGCTCAACCCGCTGTGCCCGCGCTAAGCGTTCGGGCAGACCCGCCACCACAAAATCATTGAGCAAAAAACCCACTGAGCCCCGGTTCATGCCGTACAGCGGCGCGGGGTGATTGTGATATTTATGAATCATTTCCAGCATAAAGCCATCACCGCCAAGGACAACCAGCACCTCAGCGTCCGTGCTGTCGACCTCAGTGTGTTGCGCCCGAACGGCGGCGGCGGCACGCGCGGCATCAAGGCTATCGGCAACAAGCAGGGCGAAACGCATAGTTTAGGCTACCTTTAAAGGAGTTTACCCAACAATAAGGCTTCTTAGCGCAACAACAAGAGCAACGTTGCCTGTAGATACTTTCTAAGTACGTCATCCTGAGCGAAGCAAAATCATGAGATTTTGCGCAGTCGAAGGATCTCCCGCAGAATACCAAGGAGATTCCTCGGCGGCACAAAACCTGGCGGTTTTGTTTGCTCGGAATGACGCTAAAAATAATGATGTATAGAATATCATG
The DNA here is from genome assembly GCA_021297975.1 of Alphaproteobacteria bacterium. Lineage (GTDB taxonomy): Bacteria > Pseudomonadota > Alphaproteobacteria > JAJTHO01 > JAJTHO01 > JAJTHO01. Next base: position 2,650 of record JAJTHO010000107.1, on the reverse strand, counting down.
CGCCGCCCCCCTTGCACCACCGCGCCGGTGCCTCTATGAAAACAGCATGAACACGATACAACACCCCTACCGCACCCACACCTGCAACGCGCTGCGCAGTAATGATGTGAACGCTATCGCCCGCCTGTCCGGCTGGGTGCATCGCAAGCGCGACCACGGCAATTTGCTGTTTATTGATGTGCGCGATCATTACGGCCTGACGCAGTGCGTTATCCACAGCGATCACGCAGAATTTGAAACGCTGAGCCGTTTGAAGCTGGAAAGCGTGATTACCGTAACCGGGAAGGTTGTGGCGCGGGCGCAGGAGACGGTGAACAGCAAGCTGCCCACCGGGGATATTGAGCTGGTTATCGACACCCTCACGTTGCAATCGGTGGCGGATCAAGTGCCGCTGCAGGTGAACAGCGATGCGGACACGGCCGAGGATATTCGCCTCCGGTATCGTTACCTCGATTTGCGCCGGGAAAAGGTGCACAATAACATTGTGCTGCGCTCGAATGTTATCAGCTCGCTGCGTCGCCGCATGATTGAAGCCGGGTTTACCGAATTTCAAACACCGATTTTAACGGCCTCCAGCCCCGAAGGGGCGCGGGATTATCTTGTGCCCTCGCGCATTCATCCGGGCAAATTCTATGCGCTGCCGCAAGCGCCGCAGATGTTTAAACAGCTGCTGATGGTGGCGGGTTTTGACCGCTATTTCCAGATTGCCCCGTGTTTCCGGGATGAAGATTCGCGGGCAGATCGCAGCCCCGGCGAATTTTACCAGCTTGATTTTGAGATGAGCTTTGTCACCCAAGAAGACGTGTTCGCAACATTAGAGCCGGTGCTCCACGGTATTTTTGAAGAATTCAGCAAGGGTAAAAGCGTTAGCCCGTATCCCTTTCGCCGCATTGCGTATGATGAGGCGATGCTGAAATACGGCTGTGATAAGCCGGATTTGCGGATTCCGATTGTGTGCACGGATGTGTCTGAGGTGTTTCGCGGCTCTGGCTTTGGCATTTTTGCGAAAAATGTTGAGGCGGGCAGCGTTGTGCGGGCGATTCCTGCGCCGGGTTCCGCCGCCCAGCCGCGCAGTTTCTTTGATAAGCTCAACGATTGGGCGCGGGGCGAGGGTGCGCCGGGTTTAGGGTATATCGTCTTTGATAAGGGCGAGGCCAAAGGCCCCATTGCGAAATTCCTTGATGCGCCGCGCTTGCAATTGCTGCGCGAGACCGCCGGTGTTGCGGATGGCGATGCCGTGTTTTTTGTTTGTGATAAGGCGGCGGATGCCGTCAAACTCGTGGATAAAGCCCGCCGCCGCATTGGCGCGGAACTGGGGCTGATTAAGCCGGATTGCTTTGAATTTTGCTGGGTGGTTGATTTCCCGATGTTTGAGCGGAACGAGGATACCGGCAAGATTGAATTCTCGCACAATCCGTTTTCCATGCCCCAAGGCGGGCTGGAGGCCTTAAACAGCGGCGACCCCTTAGCGTTAAAAGCCTATCAATACGATATTGTTTGCAATGGGATAGAGCTGTCATCCGGCGCGATTCGGAATCATTTACCGGAGGTGATGCTGCGCGCCTTTGAAATTGCCGGGTATCAGCGGGATGAGGTTGAACAGCAGTTCAGCGGGATGTTGAATGCGTTTCGCTACGGCGCGCCGCCGCATGGGGGATCCGCGCCGGGGATTGACCGGATGGTGATGCTGCTGGCGGATGAGCCGAATATCCGTGAGGTGGTGGCCTTTCCGATGAACCAGAAGGCCGAGGATTTGATGATGGGCGCACCGGCAGTGGTGCCGTCTGAACGGCTGCGCGAGCTGCACATTCGTCTCCATGAAAAACTAACGCCTAAGGTGTAGGCGCGTTACAAAGCAAGGGGTGGGTGTAGTTTAGCGCCCGCCCACAAACACCGCCTGCGCCGCCAGCACATTCGCAGAACCCCGCTGCCAATCAGGCAGCGCCGCACCGAGGCTATCCAGCGGCATCGCCTCAACCAGCGTAATATCCAGCTTGCGGCAGAGTTTGCGAAAATCTTTCAGCGTGCAAAAATGGATGTTGGGCGTGTCATACCATTCAAAAACAAGGCTTTCTGTCACCGGCATGCGCCCGCGCAGCAAAAGCTGCAGCCGCACGCGCCAATAGCCAAAATTGGGAATCGAGACAATCAGCCGCTTACCAATCCGCGCCATTTGCTCTAAAACCACATGCGGGGCAAAGGTTGCCTGCAGCGTTTGCGATAACACCACATAATCAAACGCGCCGTCCGGGTAATCCGCTAAATCCGTGTCGGCGTTGCCTTGCACAACCGACAGCCCGCGCGCAACGGAGGCGTTGACCCCCGCCTGGCGCAGCTCCATCCCCCGGCCATCAACGCCCTTAGTGTGCACGAGGTAATGCAGCAGCGCCCCGTTGCCGCAGCCCACATCCAGCACGCGCGCGCCGCTGGGGATAAGCCCGGCGATAAGCTTCTGGTCAACGCGGAGGGGTGAGGTGTGTACGCTCATGATACGATACCAAATTGGGCGGCGGAGCCGTCTAAATAGCGGGCAATCATGGCGTGCAGCTGCGGCACATCCATCAGGAATGCATCATGCCCCCGGTCGGTATCAATTTCCACATACGACACGTTGGCGGCGATGCCGTTGAGCGCTTTGACAATGGCTTTG
>JAJTHO010000118.1 GCA_021297975.1 Alphaproteobacteria bacterium | reverse complement strand
GACTATAAATGAAGTAAGGCTAACAAAAACGCCCGCAAGATGTCCTTTCTTGCGGGCGTTTTTTATTACAGAGGGTAGGGGATTATTTAGCGGCTTTGCTCGGCGCCATGACGAGGGCATCACCCTCAATCACCACGGTATCACCGACGGTTGCGGTGGTTTTTAGCGTGGCGCGTTTTTTCTCTAAATTAATTTCCAGCACTTCAACCGTGGCGGTGACGGTATCGCCAATTTTCACCGGCGCTTTGAATTTCAGGTTTTGACCAAGATAAATTGTGCCGGGCCCGGGCAGATGCACGCCGATGGCGGTGGAGATGAAGCTTGCGCCCAGCATCCCATGCGCAATGCGCTCTTTAAACATGGTGGTTTTGGCGAATTCTGCATCGAGGTGAACGGGGTTGTGATCGCCGCAGACATCCGCAAAGGTGCGGATAAGCTCTTCGGTAACAACTTTAGTGAACGTGGCTTTTTGGCCAACGGTTAAGTCTTCGAGGTAAACAGTCATGGAATTCTCCATTTAAGGGGTGAGGGGTAAGGCATGAGGTGCACGGTGTAGAGATACGTCACAAAGCAGTGAAGAAAGCATTAACTCATGCCTCATGCCCGATCCCTTACCCCTATTTTGCGGGTAGATTTTTCACCGCATCCATCAGACCGCGCACGGCATCAACGGATTTGTTGAATTCGGCTTGCTCGCTGGCGCTGAGTTTGATTTCCACAATCCGCTCAACCCCGCCCGCACCAATCACAACCGGCACACCGACGTAGAGATCTTTCACGCCGTATTGACCGGTAAGCTGCGCCGCGCAAGGGAGCAAGCGCTTCTGGTCTTTCAAATAGCTTTCCGCCATCAGGAGGCCGGATGCCGCCGGGGCATAAAAGGCCGAGCCGGTTTTAAGGAGACCCACAATTTCCGCGCCGCCATCACGGGTGCGCTGAACAATCGCATCCAATTTCGCTTGTGTTGTCCAGCCCATGGCAACGAGATCCGGCAGGGGAATCCCGGCAACCGTGGAATAACGCACCAGCGGCACCATGGTATCGCCATGCCCGCCGAGCACAAACGCGGTGACGTCTTCGACCGAGACTTTAAATTCATCCGCCAGGAAATAGCGGAAACGCGCGGAATCGAGCACACCCGCCATACCCACCACTTTATTGGCGGGAAGACCGGATTCTTGCTGCATCACCCATACCATCACATCGAGGGGGTTGGTGATAACAATAACGAACGCGTTCGGGCAGTTTTGCTTGATGCCTTGGGCAACGGTTTTGATGATGCTGGAGTTAATGCTGAGCAAATCATCGCGGCTCATGCCGGGTTTGCGCGGCACACCGGCTGTAACGATAACAACGTCCGCGCCTTTGAGGGCGCTGTAATCGTTGCTGCCGGATAGGCCAGCGTTAAAGCCTTCAACCGGGGCTGTTTGTGATAAATCAAGGGCTTTACCCTGGGGCACGCCTTCGGCAACGTCAATCAAAACCACATCGCCAAGTTGCTTTTGTGCCGCCAGAAGGGCGAGCGTGCCGCCGATTTGTCCAGCGCCAACGAGGGCAATTTTACTGCGTGCCATGTGTATCTCCGTGTTTCTGCGCACTGTTTGCAACAACAGCCGCTTAAAGGCAATAAAGAAAAGCGTTGCCTGCAATTTGTACGTGTGTGCAGAATATAGTACGCTTTATTTAAAAATCTGTTTATAGATGATGAAGTAGTTATTTGGCATTGCTAAGCGCAAAAGCGATGTGATTGATAGTGTTAAAATGCAGCGTGGGAGTCAAATGAGTTTGACGTTTCGCAGCTTCATTTTGCCTTCCTGAATAACGTTTAGCTTCGCTCGTTTATTGCATAGGATATAGCAAATAGGGCTTAAAACGCTCTCCCATTAGCCAAACTTTAGAAAATCTTACATTTGCAGAATGAATATAGATCAGCATATTTTCGATGATTACATCATCTGGAGATACTGTCATTCCCCGAGTGTAAGCCAAAAGCTCTATAGGATAATCTGAGGCATAAAGCTTTTTCAGCTTTTTTCTCAGCGTTTCTTCATAAGTGTCCCATGCAGGAATATATTTCGATACCCCGTCATACAATTGCGCCGCTGCAATATTAGGTGAGCAGACTTCAAAAAGCTCAAACGCAATATATCCAGAAGGGGCTTTATACAAAATGTCGGGCGCTGGTGGCTCCGTGTTTTCAATTAAATGCTCACAGCAGGGCAAGCCACGCGATTCTAAAAACTTTTGAAATGCCTCTCGTTTCAACGCTTTCTTTTGCTGTTCAGGATTTCCTGATTCTCTGCGTCCTTTAATAAGACTCGCTATAGTTGGTTGCTTAAGTCGCTTACTTGCCATCTCTATGCTCCCATTTGCGGCTACATGGATCATCGACACAAACCAGAAATGCAGAGCGAGAGGGATTGCTCCGCCTGCTTTTGCCGGATTCGCTGCGCTCAGCGTGCAAAAGCATCGAACCCCAGTTTATGCTTGTACCGAGGGTTCGTGAATCCCTTATGGGAATCTTGTTAATTCTGAAATGGCGGTGAGAGAGGGATTCGAACCCTCGGTACGGAGTTACCCGTACGGCGGTTTAGCAAACCACTGGTTTCAGCCACTCACCCATCTCACCTTAAGCTGTAGTCTCTTATATTAACGTGAATAGAATTCCAACACCAAGTTTGGCTCCATTTTCACGGGGTAGGGGACTTCCGCGAATTTGGGCTGGCGCAGGTATTTCACGACAAAGCCGCTTTCCGTCACGTCAAGATAATCCGGAACGGTGCGCTCTTGGCTCTCAATCGAGGCAACAACGTTAACGTTCAGGCGGTATTTCTCTGGAACAGATAGTGTTTGACCGGCTTCAACAAGTGCGGACGGGATGTCAAGCACAGCGCCATCAACCTGAACGTGGCCGTGTTTTACGAGCTGGCGTGCGGCAAAGATGGTCGGCGCGAATTTGGCGCGATACACCAATGCGTCCAAGCGGCTTTCCAGCAAGCCTACTAAGTTTTCAGACGAATCGCCCTTCAAGCGTATGGCTTCGGCATAGATGCGGCGGAATTGACGCTCGCCGATGCGGCCATAATAGCCCTTCAGCTTTTGTTTGGCCATCAGCTGGATACCGTAATCGGTTGGCTTGCTTTTGGCTTTGCCATGCTGGCCGGGCCCGAAGTTGCGGGTGTTGAACGGGCTTTTTGGCCGACCCCAGAGGTTTACACCCAGGCGGCGATCAATTTTGTGTTTCGATGCAGCAATTTTCGTCATTCACAGAGTCCAGCTTTTGATAAGGAGTTGCACTATAGAAGTGCTTAAGGCTTTGTCAATTGGCTTTTATTAACACAATGGTAAGTCTTAGCGGTAAATTAACTTTTTGGTAATACAATGTGGGAATGGCCGCCCCGATTGCCCCGCATCGCATTAAGTTTCGCCGCACGGCGCCGCTGGCGGCGGCACTTATATGCCTAGACCCGCAGGCAGCACAAAGCGCCAGCGAAAGCGCGAGCGCACGTATTAGTGTGTCTATCCCGGCGCTGGTGCAAGTGACGGATATGCGCGATGTGACGCCGCGCTTAACGCCCGGCGAGGAGAGCATGAGCCGCCAGCAGCTTTGTATTCAGCATAATAGCGCCGCCCCGTATCGGATGCAGTTACAGCCCAGTTCGGGGGACTTTTCGTTGAAAAACACCAGCGGTGAGCGCCTGAGTTACAGCGCATCGCTAGAGACCGCCGCCGCGCCCTCGCGGAGTAAAAGCTGCCCCAATGGCACGATGCGGACACTGGCGGTGAAGTTTCGCGCCGATGATACCGGGCGGGCGATTGCCGGGGTGTACACGGGCGCGTTGACGGTTGTGGTGGTTGCAGAGTAAAAGCAGGCGTGCGCCTTCTTCTGCTCTTGTTATGTTTATTGCCGATGCCGGCTTTTGCGAAGTTGTCGCTGAATAATGTTATTGTTGATATCCCCGGCACGGGCGAGCGTTTCCGCGATATTGAGGCCACCAACACCGGTGAGGATACGCTGTATCTGGATGTGACGGTGCGCGAAGTGTTACAGCCGGGGGAGGCGAGCGAACAGCGCCGCCCGGTCAATCTGGCCGAGGATCGCAGCTTGATTGTCACCCCGAATAAAACCGTATTGCCGCCCGGCGCGCGGCGGCTGATTCGCTTTATGGCCATGGGGGCTGCACCGGGGCGCGAGCGGGTCTACCGCGTGTCGGTCACCCCGGTGATTGCGGGGGTTGAGGCGAAGCAAACGGCGCTGAAAATCCTGGTTGCGTATGATGTGCTCGTGCTGGTGCGGCCTGCGGTTTTAAGCGCGAGTGGTCTTAAGGTTCAGCGCAGCGGGGCGACGCTTAAAGTTGAGAACGCAGGCGAGAATTCGGTATTTTTACAGGATATTCG
>JAJTHO010000042.1 GCA_021297975.1 Alphaproteobacteria bacterium | reverse complement strand
TGTTTCGCTCTGCCTCACTGCGCCTTTATCTCTATCGAGATAGCCAAAACCGGCCTTCTAGCAAGCACAACCTTAGGGGTGCGCTATGCCGCTGCCCGCCACTGAACCGCGCCCAAGCCCCCGCATCATGGCGATACTCAACGCCTCGCCCGATAGTTTTTCGGGTGATGGCGCGGCAACTGTCGAGGCTGCGCTAAATCGCGCCGATGCCGCCATAAGCGAAGGCGCAGACATCCTCGATATTGGCGCGGAAAGCACCCGCCCCGGCGCAACGCCGCTGGATGCGGAAAGCGAATGGGCACGCTTAGAGCCGATTTTAACCGCCCTTCGCGCCCGCACCGCCCTGCCCCTGTCGGTTGATACCTATAAAGCCAGCGTGGCCGCCAAGGCCTGCGAAAAAGGCGTAACCATCATCAACGATGTGTCGGGCTGCCGCGATGCGGAATTGTTCCGCGTTGCCGCGCACTACAACGCCACACTAGTGCTAACCCATAACCCCCATCCGGGGATTAGCGGCAGCAGCAGCGCGACGTATACCGATGTTGTTGCCGAGGTTAGCGCCGCTCTCAGCGCCCTTCGCGCCCGCGCCCGCGCCCATGCGGCGGGCTTAAAAGACGACCAACTTTGGTTTGACCCCGGCTTTGGCTTTGGCAAAAACGTGGATGACACCCTCACGCTGCTGCGCGGCCTGCCTGTGCTGCAAACCCTTGGCCTGCCAATCCTTGTGGGCGTTTCCAACAAATCCTTTATCGGCCAGTTAACCGGCGCGGCAACGGCGGAGCGTCTCGGCGGCACGCTCGCCGCTGAACTCTTTGCCGCAACACACGGCGCTGGAATTATCAGAACCCACCGGGTTGCGCCGCTGCGTCAGGCGCTGTTCGTTCAGCAAGTGCTGCACGCACAAAATCAGCATACGCCTGATTAACGCCCTCAAGCGGTAAAAAAGCAATACACGGCACGGTGTAGGGATGCGTGCGCTCAATAAATTCTGTAATCGGCCGCTCGTTGGTTGTTGTTGTTTTTGCAAGGAGCAGTGTTTCGGTCTCGGTTTTAATCTCTCCCTCCCACCAGTACACGGATTGCATGGCAGGGATGATGTTGACGCAGGCAACTAGTCGCTGCTCAAGCAGACCGCGCGCTATGTCGGCGGCTGTTTTGCTATCCGGCACAGGGCAATAGAGCACCGCAAGACTCATCAGCGAACCCCAACCGCGTTCATTCCAGCAACAACCGCCTTACCCCCCGGCACAAAACTCACCGCCAATTTAAAGAAGCCAATGACAGTGCCAATAAGCCCGCTCGCAACATCTGTTTCCATACGGCTTTGGATAAACACACCGGCCAGTTTTGGCGCCTGTCCTAGTAAATGGTTCATAATAAGCCCGGTTACGAGCAGCATCCAGTAATCATAGGTGGATAATGCCTCGCCGCCGCCGCCATCACTGAGAGACCCTTTCATCCGGGCAATATCCCCAGCCATTTGCCCGGCAACGGTCATAATCACGCCAATAACAATCGCGGTAAAAATCAATGTTAGCGCCGCGTGCCCCAGTGCCCTGAGCCCGGCAAAGGCCGTTGGCCGCACACTGGGGAAAATAAACGACGCCATCAAAAGCGGCGATAGAATCGTCACCAGCGCCCATTGAAACACAAGGTTGAGCAGCCTTACAGGGTAAATCATCCACATCCAGCCGTATATCACAACAAGCACCATCGCCGCCAGAATGCGCAGGATAACATCGGCGAAGGTGGCCGCTGCTTCAAACAGTTTCAGGGTGAATTTAGAAATAGCCATAAAGAAATTTTCCTGGCTGCTGTTGGCCGCGGCATTACGATTTTGGTCAAAATTAACGCCAAACTCGGCAAAAACAATCCGCACCGATAACCACGCCAGCTCTTTCAAATTTTCTTGGGCGTAACACGATTGATAGGACAGCGTGCCGATAATGACTTCTTTTTTGTCCGTACTCAACGGCGGCGCTTCGCAATTGGGGGTCGCGATTTCTCCCGGTGCAGCCACGCTGGAGGCGGCTTGCAGCACCGCCATGCTCACCGTTACCGCAGAATTCGCAATAGGATAGAAGATATAGTTGAGGTATATTTTTGGTGACTGAATCGCCAAAATAATCAAAAACGCGAGTCCCAGTCGGCTAATCGCGCCGTTAAAAACCTTGCTGGCTTTATCCAGCGGCGTAAACGGGGTTAACATCTTTCCCGCCTCAACCAGCAGCCACACCACCAGCACCACCGCAATCAGATTTTGCACCCCGCCCGCAAACACCGTGAACAGCTTTTCATGCAGGTTAAACGCCCCGCGCAGGTAATTATCAATTACGCCGCAGGTAACGCAGGAGGGATTATTTCCACTCGATTGCGCGAAAGCAGCCGCGCTGTAGACAAGACTGAGCGCCGCACTTGCCAAAAGCAACAGCAGGGGTTTCAGCTTATGCATCACCGGCCTGTCAATCTTCGCAAGCCGCTGCCAACGACGCTTGCTGAAACGCTGCCAACGGCTCTTGCTGAGCTGCCCGCAAACGAGGCTGCCCGATTACCAACCGTCTGCCCCCACTGAACCGTGTTCGGCATACTCGCCCCCGCACCGCCGATAAGCTGGCGCGCAATCGCGGGCATCCGCTGCATCAGCCCGCCGATGAGCAGCCCCACGGTGATCAATTCCCAAAACGCTAACGTGTTCATCGTTGGTACGCCTTTGTAGTCTTTATCCGTTTCAATTTTGGTGACGAGACTCTCAATGCTGGCAATCTGGGGCGAGACCTTAGCGGCGGTTGTCGCTTGCGGCGCGGGCGTTGCTGTTGCCGGCTGTTGCGGCGTTGTCGCGGTCGTGCTTGTTGCTGTGATAACGGCATCACGCTGCGCCTGTTTTTCCATGGATTCTGTTACCAGCGCAATCGCTATCAGCGCCACAACCGACATCATCGCCAGCGACATGAGGGATTCAAACATCCCCTTTAATCCCCAAAAGGCCATGCCGCGTGTCTGCTTAAAGGCATAACTGGCAATCATGAGAGGGGACGCCAAGGCAATCACCGTCCAGCGCAGAATCACCTCCATAACCCCGAAAACATAAATAAGTGAGGCATAGAAAAACACCGCCATGAGCGCGCCGCCGCTGAAGAAAAGATTGATGCGATCCAGCAGGCTGGCGACTTG
>JAJTHO010000053.1 GCA_021297975.1 Alphaproteobacteria bacterium | reverse complement strand
GGCCACATGCCCTTGAATGCCCTGCACGGTTAAAACCCCGTTCAGACTGCCCCGGCGGCCAATTTTGGCCATCTGGCCAAGTATTTCCGGATTAGTCGGCTCACCAACCAGACAAAAATCGATTTTTTCCCCGCGTGCGGCCAGTGTTTCCAAGACCTTGACCGTGCCGTTAACCGCCGCGCCCTCTTCATCGCTGGTGAGCAGCAGGCTGATAGAGCCTTTAACCGGTGCATCAAACCCCGCAACCGCGCTGATAAAAGCGGCAATCGCGCTTTTCATGTCCGCCGCGCCGCGTCCCCATAAAATACCGTCTTCCATCACCCCGGCATAGGGATTGTGTGTCCAGGCGGCGCTGTCGCCTTCGGGAACCACATCCACATGCCCGGCAAAGCAGAAATTTGGCGCGGCCGTACCGCGCCGAGCATAGAGATTATCCACATCACCAAACCGCAGCCGTTCACATTGAAAACCAAGCGTTGTAAGCCAGCCCGCGATGGTCTCTAAACAGCCCGCGCCATCAGGGGTGACGCTTTTATGACGAATCAGTTCTTGTGCGAGCGCAAGGGATCCAGAAAATAATACAGAAGACATATCGCGCACTGTAGCGGGATTTTTTTTTATTACTAGTTACCGTTCATTGTGGTAAACGTCCCGCTGGCTTGAAGAATCGCGGGTGATATCAATATTACAAGTAACGGCACCAGAATACACATCATAATTGGGAACGTCATTTTCACCGGCAATTGTGCGGCTTTTGTTTCAGCTGCCATCATGCGTTCGTTACGAAATTCTGAAGAAAGCACCCGCAGCGTTTGCGATATCGGTGTACCAAATTTTTCTGTTTGAATTAGTGTGTTACAGAAGGCTTTCACCGCATCAATGTTAATTCGTTTTGAAAGGTTGTTAATTGCTTCTTTTCTGTCTTCAAAAAAGCTTAGCTCAACGAGTAACAGCGCCAGTTCCTCACTGAGTTCTTTACTGCTCAAAGCAATTTCCTGGCTGACTTTTTTCAAGGTCGCATCAATCCCTAGGCCTGATTCTGCGCACACCACCATCATATCAAGCGCATCGGGAAAGGCTTTTTGAATGGGGAGAGTTCGTTCTTTGATGCGGCTATCAAGCTGTATATCAGGCAAACGAAAACCAATATAACCAGCAAAAACGACCGCAATAAGTTTTAATGGTAGGCTGTACTCTGGTTTAAATACCAAGAAAATAAGTACTGCAGAGCCAAGCAGCATTATCACGAGCCATACAATTTTATAGAACAAATGCCTGTCACTCGCACCCCGATCACGAACGCCCGCTTGTAGCATCTTAGATTGGATAATACTCAGCCGCTCGTCTTTATCAGCATAGACGCGAGCAACTAAATTATTGACCGCATCATCGCTGACAACCCGTTTACGGTTTTTCTCGACTTCACGAGTTACTTTATTTTCATGTAATTCAGCACGGCGTTTAGCAATAGTTTGAACGCGAGCTTTGGGTGTGTTGCCAGGCGCATTAAAAGCAAACACAACGAGCATCAATAGTGTTACAACACCGACAATGATAACTATTGTAGTCATGAGGCTACTGTCCATACAAAGGCCTCCCTAAAAATCAAAGCGGGTCATGCGCCGCATCGTGAATAAACCAAACATCAGCCATAAAAAACTGCCTATGGAAATGATTATACCCGTCGTGTTGGTGTACATAACAACAAGGTATTGCGGCGATGTAAGTTGGATGGCGCCAATAACGAGAAACGGCAATGCGGCAAGAATACGCCCTGTCCAAACAGCCTCGGCAGATTTTGCTTTAATCATGCGGTAGATTTGTTGGCGTTTACGCAACACATCAGAGAGATTTTCAAGGTTTTCCGTAAGGTTTCCCCCGGTATCGGCTTGAATGCTGATAGCAATAGAGAAAAAGTTAAGTTCCTGAGTGTTCAGACGTTCAGCCATTTTACGTACCGCGTCGCCGAGCTCAATACCTAATTTCATATCATCGCGAATTCGTGCGAATTCCTCATTAACAGGATGCGGCGCATCTTTTGCAACGGAGCGCATGCATTCGGATAAAGGCAAACCGGTGCGAAGCCCGCGCACCATAATGTCAAGGGCGTCAGGAAGTAAACGGTTGAAAGTAGCCGTGCGCTTTTCAATACGGCCATCAACATACATTTTGGGAAGAAATATTGCAGCGACAAGTCCACCGCCAACCCCAGCGATAAGAGGCAACCCGATAGTCAAAATCATGATGCTAGCAACACCAATTCCAAGCATCAAAGAAAGTATAAAATATTCTTGTACCTTTAATTTCAAATCCGCTTTTTTTAAGCGCGTTTGCATATCAATGGGATCAACCTTTATAACCTTCAAGAGATCATCAATCTCAGTAGGCCCACTGTTAAGTGTTATAGAGGCGATATCTTTATCATCAATGGCAGTGCCAGTTTTACGAGTGGTAATGGAATTTTTGATGCGCTTTTTATAGCGACCATCCTGGTTCCTCATCAGTTGGCCGACCAAATAGGCAACAAGCAATAACCCTGTAGCCAAGCATCCAAAGATTATCAGGGTTTGCATGTTCATAAATGTTAACCCATCGCTTCGATGAGCGGCTTAGACAAGCCGTAATATTCCGCACGCTTGGTAAAGTGTGGCCTCAAACCAGATGAGACGTATTTCCCCAACAACTTGCCGTCAGCGGTCTCTTCCTGGAATTCATACCAAAACAAATCCTGAAACATAACAGTGCTTTCTTCCATCCCCACCACTTCCATGATGTGGCTTATCCGTCGAACCCCGTCGCGCATCCGGGAAATTTGCACAATCAAGTTTACGGCGGATGAAATCATCGAACGGGTGACTTTTTCCGGCATGTTAAAGCCAGCCATATTCAGCATGTTTTCCATGCGGGTAAGGGCGGTGCGCGGGTTGTTAGCGTGGATGGTTGACATGGATCCATCGTGACCCGTGTTCATAGCCTGCAACATATCGATAATCTCAGCGCCGCGACACTCCCCGACGATGATACGGTCAGGACGCATCCGCAGCGCGTTTTTGATCAAATCACGAATGGTTATTTCACCATCACCTTCTAAGTTCGCCGCACGCGTCTCGAGACGAACTACGTGTGCTTGTTGTAATTTTAATTCGGCGGAATCTTCAACTGTTACAACACGCTCGTCAGCGCCGATGTTGTTAGACAAAGCGTTCAGCAGGGTCGTTTTCCCCGCGCCAGTACCGCCGGAAATAATAATGTTTAGGCGGCAACGACCCGCAATTTGCAAGACTGTGGCCATCTCAGCAGACAGGTTTCCCGTTTGCACCATCATAGGCAAGGTTATAGCTTTACTGCTGAACTTTCGAATCGACAACGAGGGGCCATCAATTGCGAGGGGGGGAATGACAATGTTGACGCGCGACCCGTCCAAAAGGCGCGCATCGCACATGGGCGAGCTTTCATCAACACGGCGGCCAATCGCCGACACAATGCGCGTAGAAATGTTGATAAGATGTTGGTTGTCCCGGAATTTAACGTCGGTAAGAATAAGCTTTCCGTTTTTTTCAACAAAGGTCTGATTGGGGCCGTTCACCATAATATCAGTGATAGTGGGGTCATTGAGAAGCGGCTCAAGGGGGCCAAGACCCAGCATGTCATTGAGCAAAACTTGAACGAGTTCTTGTTTTTCCTGTTTATTAAGCTGAACTTTTTGCTCCAACAAAATTTCGGCGATAACAACTTCAATTTGGCGCTGAAGTTCATTCCGGGGTAGCGTTGCCGCAGCTGTCGTGTCGATGCGATTCATCAACACAGGCTGTACTTTGGATTTGGCGTTTAATACGGTTTCTTTGTGCTGTAGATTTACAGACCCGACTGAATACCCAACTTGTGGATTCATTTTGTTATCAGGAGAGGTAGCAAGTGCTTGGCTTGTTTCAGAGCCGGTGCGGGCGTCGGGAAACTCTTTCCGAACCCGTTCAAAAACGGTGTTCACAAGAAACGTAACCATGTTCCGCTGATCAATAAGGTTTAACTCTTGACCTGTGGCGGCAAGCCATTCACTGAGAACTTGCTGCACTTTTCGAGCAATCGTACCGCGAGGCTGTTGTTTTACTTCAGTTGTACTGATGCGTTTTTCCAGAATCGGCAAGATATGCTTGCGTGCAACATCTAGAAGCGATGGTGAAGGAGTGCCGCGGTCACTCACTGTAGGCGCTTGGGAAGCAGGAGATACAGGGGAGGGTGTAGTTGTTGCTAAAGGTGCGGTAGGCGCAGTGGTTGAGGATTCTCCTGTTGCACCAGAAGAGCGCAGCTGAGGTGCAGCTGGGGCTTCTGGTGCGGTTGGAACACCAGCGCCAGCGCTGTTAGATTCATTACGGCGAAGCCGTAACCGCGATAAATCAAAATTTCCAGAACGATCGTTATCATCTGCCATAACGCACCTATTTCTTACCAAATTTGCTGAATAGTTTTTGCATCGGCGATACAGTAGTTTTATCGAGTTCACTACCATCCAGCTCAGCACAAAATACATCTAATAGATTAATAAATTTAGACTGCGGCGCGACAACACGAACCGGCTTGCCTTCGTTCAGCGCGCGGGCAACAAACTCAGGAGCATCCGGAAGAACAACAGAAACCGGTCGACGAATTTCCGCTTCAAAATCCCTTAGAGAGACTTGACCGTCTGCATTTTGCCGAACACCATTCAGTACGACTTTAACATCTTTTCCCGGTGAAATATTCTGAATCTTTTCAAGCAATGTAACTGCATCGCGCAGCCCAACTATAGTTAAATCAGTCACCAAAATAACAAACGTTGCTTCTGTTACTAATTGCGGGAAACGAATAATCAAGGTTCGCGGCGTATCGAGAAATACATATTCACGGTTGTTACAAACTTTTTCAACCAGCATGTTTATCGCATCGCCGTTGTATTTGACGTAATCGTCTAGCCTCTCTTCTGTTGCTAGAACGGACAGTCTATCTGTGACCGAAACCAGCGCGCTTTCGATAAACAGCGTGTCTACCCGGCTAGGAGACTCTAAAGCATCACGGAAACCAACGCTGGGTTCTTTATTTAATGCAAGAGCAACAGTACCAAAATGAACATCAAGATCAATGATAGCGGTGTTATGGTTAAATTTTTCCGCCATTTCATAGGCGCTGTTTACAGCAATAGTCGATGTACCTACGCCGCCATGCACGCCAATAACAGTAATCAACTTAGCCTGCTGATCCGATTTACCGCTTTGAGTAACGGGTGCATCAGTATAAGAGCTTGCAGCTAGTGAGGCATTAATAAGTGTTGAGTAAAGCTCGCCAGCATCAACCGGCTTTAACAAATAGTCGGTTCCGCCGGCTTTAATAACGGTTCTGTAAAGCGTTGCATCATTACGATCGCCTATAAAAACAACCGCTTTGGCGCCATGAAATGTTTTTACAGCACGTTCTATATCAACATCCGGACGCTCAGAATCAGAAATATCAATAACAACGAACTGCGGTACAGAGGCGGCAGAGTGATTGGCATTTAGTGCTGCCAAAATACCACCACTGATGAGCACACCACTAGGCCAGTAGTCCTTGATAAGGGTATGTATCACTTCTTCCGTAGCGCCGTCGTTAATAAACGCTAAGAAATCAACTTTCCCAGATCCAATCAGTGCGGGTGGCATAGTGCTCATCATCTGTCGTTCTCGTCCTATGTTCTATTAGTTTCCGTCGCCATCGGTTGACGTTCCTACACCCTCACCCAGCTCGAAAGAGCCATTCTGAACTTGGCGCAGTCTAGTGATTTCTGCATCCGGCGCATAGGTATCATCAAGCGGTTTGCCGCTGGCAAGAACAGATTTGTCTTTGATTTGAGCAATCAAATTTTTACTGGTGGCGCAGCCAAGAGTAATACCGTTGCCGATTGCATCAGCGGTTCTCCAGTCCCAATGACCAGTTTTCGGGCAATTGGCGGCTTCGGCAGTGTATTCACGAACCAAAACAGATATTTTTGTCGTGCGCATCAAATCTTTTGGGTTTGGCGCAAGAGCAGCCAAGGCGGGGTCGCCCTCGGCGCTGGGGTCGCCGGCGCTGCCATCAATAATCGCTTTTTGGGCGCGTGCGTGGATATGTGCTGGCTCAATGTTTGTATCAATTTCGCGAATGACGCGGGCACGAACACCATTTCTGAGTAGCTCTTGGTTAATTTGGGTAATCGCACCGCTGACGCTGGGGTCATGCGCGGGCAAGCGACCTGCTTCTTCATCTTCGGGCGCAACGAGCAGCGAGATAAAAAACGCACTGTCTTTGGCCGATCCGTAATACCGCACGAAACGCTCAATATAGGCGGCTTGGTCGCCGCTAAGCGAGGACTGGCCGTAATCAAAGTGCAACGTAATCCGGTCTTCTGCATAGCTGGTGTTGATTTTACGCGCTTCCAGTGGCTCTTGAAGATTCAGTGGTGTTTGCCCCGCAGAAGAGCAAGCAGCCAGAAGCAGCGGCAATACAGCAGTTGCGGTGAGGAAGTGCAGGGTACGTTTCATGGTACGAACCTTTCTATAGATGCGAATTATTCAACAATAAAGCCAACCGGACCCGACAACTGCGCCCCGGCTTTGCCGAAGAAGTTGGTGGGGCGGATGGATGTAAAAGGTGTTTGGCCGTAAAGCAACCGGTCTTTGTCTGATGGAACTTTCAGGCCATCCAGCGGTGTGGCAATTTCCGTTTCCGATACTGGTTCAACAATATACGGGGTTACGATAATGACCAGTTCCGAATCCCGGCGAATAAAGTTTTGTGATCGGAATAAAACACCAAGCACGGGCAGATCGCCAAGCCATGGGTTTTTGCTGATATTATCACGGAAGCTTTGGTTGAATAACCCGGCGATTGTAAAGCTTTGACCGTTACCAAGCTCAACCGTGGTTGATGCTTTGCGTGATAGCAAACCAGGTATGGCACTTTGTCCTGCGGGTGCGCTAGGTAACGTTACAGCACCTTCTGTTGTTAATTCAGAGACCTCCGGATTTACTTTCAATCGGATGCGATCTGGAGACAGCAAGGTTGGTGCAAAACGTAAAGATATACCGTATTCTCTGAAAGTTACGGTTGTTCCGCCGTCACCGTCACTTTGTGTGATAGGGAATTCACCCCCAGCCAAGAAACTGGCTGTTTCGCCCGATACAGCAGTTAAGTTTGGCTCGGCCAGAACGGTTACGTACCCTTCTGTTTCCAAGGCGGTAATCAGCGCATCAATAGAGAAGCTGCCATCACCAAAACCTACTACGGCTTGATAAGCACCCGAAGTTAGGTTCAAATTACCAAGAGTACCAACAGTACCGGCGTTTAAGGTGCCGCCGTTTCGTGATAATACACCACCTAAAATATTACCGCCACTTGTACCACCAGATTGGAAATCTACGCCAAAAATTTGTGCAATTTCACGCCGCACTTCAGCAATTTTAACCTTCAGTGTAATTTGGCTTGGGCTGCCCACCGATATCATATTCACAATATTAGTGCCGGTAAGAGCGGATTCTGTGTTACCTGTGCCGCCACTACCGCTAGCAGCAGTACCGCCGCCATTTTCATTCGCAAGATAGCTGGTGGCAATTTTCAATGCCAAATCCGCCTCAGCCGCCGATTTGACCACACCGCGTAAAACCACGCTCTGGTTTACCGAGATAACTTCAATCGCGGCATCCGGCATCAGTTTTTTCAAGGCGCTACGCAGGCCTTCAATATTTTGTGTAACGAGAATATTTTTGCTCAGCACTACTTTCTGGTTCTTATCCATGACGTGGATGCTGGTTTCGCCGGGCTTGATACCATATACATAGAGCAATTCAGGGAACTTAATTTCCACATCGGCAACTTCGGGGTTTGAAACAAACACCGCATCTGCAGCCGCGGGCAGAGTTACAAGAGTTCCCTTGCCGCTAGCAATTTCCAGTGTTTCCTGAGCTTCGCCCACAGTTACTGCGTGCGCCTTCGGTGTAATAATTGACACTGGCGCAATCGCGATAGCGAAGGCAAGCACCAAGCAAGTGCTGTGTTTTGCAAACCGTTGCAGAAGTGTGGTTTCCATGATGTGCGTCCTTCTCAATACTTCAATCATAATTAACGTGCTGAATTAGAGTTGTTATCCGTGTTCCCGGGTGGTGTGCCAACAGTGCCGCCGCGATCGGTTGGAACGTTGCCACTACCCGCTCCACCATTAGGGCGAAAAACGTTTACGTTACCCTCTCTAAGCTGTGCCGACCCAGAGCCTCGACCGCCTTCAGCGCGAAAAATAGAAATGCTACCGCTACCGCCACTACCACTACGCGCAGGGCTTGCCTCGACTTCGTTGGTGATGCTGTAAGCAGTGCCGTCGGCAACACCTTCCACCATGTAAGGATAGCTCTCTTCGGCAATTTCCGCCGCGGCTAATGCTTCGGGTGTTTGATCAGCTGGCAGCTTTGCCAATGGATTCAATACAACACTTAAACGACCCAATTCATTAGCTAATGTAACAATTTCCGCCAGTTTCGGGGTCAATTCTAAGGTCATTGTATCCCCAGCAATCGTTGGGGTCTCTGGTCTGCCCAATGTTTGACCAACACCAAGAACGCGAACATTTTTGATAAGTGTTTCAGTTATTTGCCGTGTTGTTGCCGTTGCGGTGGCGCTACCACCGTTGCTTTCGCTTAAAGATTGGCTGAGAAGTACGTCAACGCGATCACCAGGAAATACAAACCCAGCAACGCCAGTACGGCCATTGACAGAGATGGCAACGGCTTTCATACCAGGGCGTAATACAGCCGCGAGATAGCCGCGCTCGCCGGGGCGAACGATCTTACCCGTTATCAAGGGTTCGCCTGCAGCAATCTCAAGACGCACCACTGTGCCGGCTAGACTTGTTAGGTCGGGCGTTGTTTCATCGGTCAAATATTCCGGACGAACAGATGTTTGTGGAAAACGCTGTTGTTCAATGTCTTCTGGGTTGATAAGCGTGCCAACTGAAAGTGTCTTTTTCGCAATTAACACATTGCGTGTTTCCTCGCGCACCACCTGCGTTTGCACGATTTCTTTTACCTCGGTAACTTTACCAGCTTCTATCTGCCGGTTTACAAACCATGCAAGACCAACGGCGATTAAAATAATTGCGGCAATGAGCATCATACGCATGATTAGAGTACTCCAACTGAGAAGAAAGTGCTAAGGTCGACCTGTTTCAATGCAACGGCATAGCCGCCGGCGCAAATAGCCAGGCCATAAGGAACTTTTGTTTTGCGAATTGAGGGAACAGGTAAGTGCATAGCCCGTCGGATCGGTCGCAACAAAAGCGCACCAATGCATAAAGCCCCGCCGCCCAAAGCCATGGCTAAGACAAAATCGCCTATTGCGTTTGCGCCAACAAAGAGTGCAACAGCTGTCATCAGTTTAACATCCCCTCCGCCCATGACGTTGACTGCGAACATGCCGAAGCCAACCCCGAAAATTATCGTTGCCACCAAGAGTCGCCATCCGAGATCGCCCCAAGTGGGGTTTGCCATGCTGAGCATGTAAGGGATAAAAAGAGCTACCAAAATCAACGATATCCAATTAGGTATCGTGAACGTGGCGGCATCCCATACAGCAGCAGCGGTTAGCAGACCTATAAGTATCAAAACACAGAGCTGGTTAACAAAAGGTAACGTATCGGTTATATACGCCATAATTTTTCTCCTCAAGCGTTAATGTGATTTTTTTGCAACAAAATTGTAAACTAATTTTTACCAAGGCCATTTATCAAGCTGCAGTTCCAGTTAAAACGTGGCGTCTAAGCTCAATCTCGCAAGTAAAAAAAAGTGATTTTTACCTGATAACACCCCAGTTTGGTTTGCCCAATTTCAAAAAAATTACACCGTGCACTCCTTTTTTTCTGTTTAAAATACAAAAAACGCGCTTTTTTCTAGCGCGTTAATGGTAAAAAAAAGGTTACCTTGAAAAAGTTAACAAAACGTTACCAAAAAATAACTTGCCGTAGGCTTGTTGTTGCGCACAATGAGAGGAACACAAGGAATATACATATGACACGTTATTTCCAGCTCTCGGCGCTACTCGTTGCCGCATCAATGACACTCTCGGCCTGTGCCGGGCAGGGCGGGCCACAATTTAATAAGCAAAACGTTGGTGGTGTCTTAGGGGCAGCCGGCGGCGCGGTTGCCGGATCGCAATTTGGTAAGGGCAAGGGTCAGCTTGCCGCTGTTGCCGTGGGCACACTGCTCGGTGCCTTTGTCGGCAGCGAAGTGGGGCAGTCCTTAGACCAAGCGGACGCTCAGTATGCTCAGCGCAGTGCGCAGTACGCTCTAGAAACCCAGCCTGTCGGTCAGACATCCGCTTGGCGCAATCCCGATTCCGGTAATGCTGGGACAATCACCCCAACCCGCACCTATCAATCCAGCGGCCAATATTGCCGCGAATACACGCAAACCGTGATGGTGGGCGGCAAAAAACAACAGGCGTACGGCACAGCGTGCCGCCAGCAAGACGGAACATGGCAGGTTGTTAACAGCTAGGAACCATGGATCTTTATAAAACACTAGGCGTCACCCGCGGTGCAACACCCGACGATATAAAAAAAGCCTACCGCAAGCTTGCGAAGGAGTATCACCCCGATTTGCATCCGGGGGACGCTAAGGTTGAGCGAAAATTCAAGGATATTTCCGCAGCGTACACGATTCTCGGCGATGCGGATAAGCGTAAAGACTACGATAGAGGCGCGCTCGATGCCAACGGTAACCCCACGGGTTTTGGCGGGGCAAGTGGCGGCTTTCGCGGTAATCCGCGCCCGGGTGCGGGGCGGGCTAATCCCGGCGGCGGACGCTTCCAAGCCGACGAAGCAATTTTCGATAGCGATTTCTTTAATGATATCTTTTCCGCAGCGGGTGCGAAACGCCCTGGCGGCCGCCCGAATGCCGCGCGCGGCACAGCGCGGGAGGCAGAACCCTCGCTCGATATACAGCATACGTTGACAGTAACCTTTATAGAGGCGGCGCTGGGCGTAAAAAAGCGCGTCAGCCTGTCGCAAGAGCGCGCCGTGGAAGTGAATGTCCCCGCGGGTGTTGAAGATGGTCAGGTACTGCGCCTTAAGGGGCAGGGGCGTCTGTCAAACAGCTTTGGTGCGCCGGGCGATGCGCTGATAAAAATCAGTATTGCCCGCTCCGGCGCGTATAATCGCGATGGCTTAAATGTTACCAGTGACGTGCCGATTACGCTGGCTGAGGCCTTAGACGGCGCGAGCGTCCCGGTTGACACCATCCACGCGCGGGTTTCCCTTAAAATTCCGGCAGGCGCCAACACCGATATGGTGCTGCGCCTGAAGGGGCAGGGTATTCAAGCGGCTGATGCGAATAAAGGTGATCATTTGGTGCGCCTCAAAGTGATGTTGCCAGAGGCGGCAAATAAGGAATTGGCCGATTTTGTCCGCAGCTGGACAGCAAAAAATCCCTATACCGTGCGCTTTGATGCAAAATAACTATTGCAACTGATAATGATTCTTATTAAGAGTTGCGAATAGGAGTCATTATTATGAAAAAACACACCGCGCTCGCACTTGTGCTGGCTTTAGCCGCCGTTGCCGCGCCGCTCTCGAAGGCACACGCATCCGATAAGGAAAAGGCCGAACGCGCTGAACATTACGAAGCGCAAAAGCCTAAAACCGCAGCTGACGCCTTGAGCGTGCTTAGTAGCAATCTCGAGCCTATGCGCGCCAATCTCAAAGCGGGTGAGCTGGAAAAAATCCACGAGACCTCCTACACACTGGAAGCCGCGCTCAGCGTGCTCAATAAAGATGCCAATACCCCGGCGCGCAAAGCGGCGCTAAAAAACATCGTCGGCACGGTGGATGTGATTCACGAGGGTTCAGAAGACGGTAAAAAAGCCGAAATCGAGGCTGCCCTTACGAAATACGCAGTCGAGCTGACAGCCGTGCAGGCTGCTTACAAATAGGCAGATGCGGTAGGATAGGGCGAAATCGTCCTATCCCGCCGCGCCCTCTTTAAGCGGCAAGAGCAGCTGCACCGTCACATACTCATCCTCACCCTGTTTCACGTTCATCTGCCCGGTATGCGCGGTGACAATCCCCCGGCAAATACCAAGCCCCAGACTCGTGCCGCGCGGCTTTTCGGCCATCTCTGCGGCCTCTTCCGCGAGTGAGGGGCGCTGGCCATCGGGGCGATAACCAAAACAGACCTCTAAAACATCGGCGGTGATATCCGCCTTAATCCGCAGGACATACCGCTCATCGCCTTGCGCGCCCGCGTGCTCTAACAAGGTTACAAACACTTGCTCAAGCAGCAAGCCGTCAACGTACACCAGCGGAATAAATTCCGCGATGTTCACCTCAACCGGCCAAGAGCCGAGCGTTTCTTTAGTCCGCAGCAGCGCCGAGCCAATCAGTTCCTCAATAAAGAAATACTCACGCGACAGTTTAATCGCGCCGCTTTCAAGGCTGGTGACATCCAAAAGGTTGGTCACAATCTTCGAAATCTTCACCGATTCCGTGTGAATCAGGCGCATCAGATCATCTTTTGCCTGCTCATTCAGCCGCGCGTGGCTTGTGTCCATCATCAGGCTGCTGCTGGCGGCGGTGATGGCGGCAACGGGGGCGCGTAAATCGTGGCTGACCGATGACAACAACAGGTTACGCAGCTTTTCCGTTTCCGCCGTTAGTGCGGTTTTTTCCGCCATATCGGCAATCATGGCGCGTTCCAGCGCGGATGCTGTTTGACTGGTGAAGGTTTCCAGTAAATCCACCTGCTCTGAGCTGAAATCCTCGCCGCTGTTCGGGATAACGCCGACAACACCTAAAACCCCGCCGGGTGAATTCAGCGGCACATACAGCCCCTTGGCGGTTGGCAGGGTGGATGTGCCGCGCCCCGCATTTTGTTCGTGTTGAAATGCCCAGCACGCCGCGCTTTCTTCTTTGCTTTCCGGCGGTGCGGGCGGCGTTGCGCCTTCGGATTGATTGCGTGTTATGAGCGGCGCAAGAGTTCCATCGGCGCTCGGCAGCCATACGCTCACTTGTCCCGCCATCGCGTCGCCGATGTGCTGTGTGGCAACTTTCGCTAGGGTCTCAATGCCTCGGTTTGCAGAGAGCGCCCGCGTCATGGCATACAAGGATGCGGTGTTTTTTTCCCGTGCAATACTGTATGTTGCTTGTAAACGAAGCCGGGTTGCCTGCCGGCTCATGAACAGCGCCGCGCCCAGCAGCCCCGCGAGTATCAGGAAATTCGGCCAGTCATTGGAAAGATACAGTTGATAATACGGCTTTTGAAACATGAAATCAAACGAGACAACCGCGAGAAACGTGGTGAAGCCAACTTCCAGCACACTGCTGCGCACCGCAACCAGCAGTGTCGCCAGCATGTAAAGAACAATAATAACAGACGGATCTAAAAAAGGGCGAAAGGGCAAGCCGATAAGCGTTGCCGCTGTAATGGCGCCAATGCCCTGCAATAAGGGCGATACCGATAATTTGAGCCGCTCAGTGCGAATCAACGGCTTCTCATTCTCCGCATCCCCGGAAATAACAAACACATCAATCGCGCCGGAGCGGCGAATCAATTCCTGCACCAGATTGCCTTGAAAGATATCACGCCAAGCCGCGCGGTCTTTTTTGCCGACGATAATGCGGCTGATGTTGAATTTTTCCGCGTGGCTGATGATAGCCTCGGCAACAGAGGCGCTTTGCACAATGTGCGTATCGCCGCCCATTTCTTCGGCAAGGCGCAGCGTGCGCTCAACCGCCGTTAAGCCCTTGCTGGACAGCCGGTAATGCTTATCGCTTTCAACATACAGCGCCGACCATTCAACCTTCAGCCGATTCGCCATCCGCTTTGTGGCGCGCACCAATTTTAACGACAAGGCGTCCGCGCCAATACACACCAGAATCTTTTCGCCTGTGCCGGTCACTTCTTTCGTGCCGGTTTCAACGGTGTATTGCGTCATCTGCGCATCAACACGTTCCGCCGTGCGGCGCAGCGCCATCTCGCGCAGCGCAATCAGATTGCCTTTACGGAAAAAGTTTGTCGCGGCGCGTTTTTGAATCTGCTCAGAGATATAGACTTTACCCTCAGAGAGCCGCTTCAACAGCTCATCGGGGGGAATATCAATCAGCGCAATATCATCCGCCCGGTCAAACAGCGCATCCGGTACGGTCTCTTTCACCCAGATACCGGTTATCCGCGCAACAAGGTCATTCAAGCTTTCGAGATGCTGCACATTGAGTGTAGTGTAAACGTCAATCCCCTCATCGAGCAGTTCTTCCACATCCTGCCAGCGTTTCGGGTGCCGGCACCCCGGCGCGTTGGTGTGCGCCAGCTCATCCAGCAGAATCAGCGCCGGTTTGCGGGATATTGCCCCGTCTAAATCAAATTCTTTCAGCTTGACGTTTTTATGAATGATTTCCAGCGGCGATAGGATGGGCAAATCCAGCGCGGCCTTGGCGGTTTCCCCCCGGTCATGTGTTTCAACGAGCCCCACCAGAACATCTACGCCCTCGCGCAGGCGGTCATGCCCTGCTTTGAGCATCGCGTAGGTCTTCCCAACCCCGGCGCACGCGCCAAAAAAGATTTTCAGCTTGCCGGTGTGCCGAGCCTTTTCCTGTTCTTGAACCAGCGACAGCAACGCATCGGGATTCGGGCGGTCTGGCTCGTGCGCCTCAGGCGGCATTAGAGGCGCTGCTCCGCATCCAGCAGCAGATTCAGCCGCAACACATTCACCCGCTCTTGTCCTAAAAAGCCAAACTGCGGCTCTTCGGTGGTGTTTTCAATCAGGCTGAGCAGTTGCTGCTCAGGTATGCCGCGCGCTTTCGCCACACGCTTCACCTGATAGCGCGCCGCGTTCACACTGATATGCGGATCAAGACCGCTGCCGGATTCAGTGACAAGATCAACCGGCACCGGGCGGCGGGCGGTTGCTTCGGGATAGAGCGCGCCTGCGCGTGTCTCGATGATGGCCGCTTGTTTCACGGCGGGTGTGTGGCTGCTGCCGGAGGTTGTCGGGTCATACCCTGTCGCACTGATACGTCCCCAGAAGTATTTCGGATCGCTAAACGATTGACCCAGCAGCAACGAGCCGCGCGGCACCTCCTTGATAACAAGGGGAGAGCCGTTGGCAGCGGACGGCGCCGCCACTTGAAGTAAGCCATACACCGCACCGGGATAGACAACGCCGCACAGCAGCGTCAGGCCAATAAAAACAACAAAAAGCGGGCGTATCATGAACAGTGCCTCTGATTAGGGCGGACGCTAGGCGATTTTAGGAGGGGGTTCAAGAGATTCTCTTATGGCTTTGCCTCAAACTGCCGCACGGCCTTTTGAATTGCCGCCTGCGTGATGGAATTAATCTTAATGGCCGCCGCCCAGTCGCTGCCGTCTTCAAAGGTGCGGCGCATGGAAATAACGCCGACAAGGGCAAACTGATTGTATTGGGGATGATAGACAAACACGGGCCCCCCCGATGTTCCTTCTTCGGTAAGCGCCTTATGCTCAAACTGGTTGCTGGTTTCGGAAAAGCCGTCTGCGGTGCGGTATTTGGGCTGCTTGGGATTGCGGTAGGCTGTTGTGGTTGCGATTGTCAAAATCCCGCGATTGACGTTTGCCAGCTTATCGGTGGGATAGCCTGCGGCAACAATGCTTAAGGGCACGCTGCCGCTTTGAAAATGCGCATCGGTCACAATCCCCACCGGGATGAAGCGTTCTTTGGCGGCTTCAGTAAAGGGGCTGTCTTCTAAAACAACAAAAGCCAGATCAAAATTAGTGTTCAGCCGCCCGGTAATGGGGTTGAGCTGCACGGTTTTTTTTGCCTTATAGCGCCCCAGCGGCTCAAGCCCGGCGTTGCGCGCTGGAATAAAGGTAACATCCGTCAAATACCCCTGTTTTTCATCGTATAAACAATGCGCCGCAGTCAGCACCACATGCGCCGAAATCATCGTGCCGGTACAAGTGCCGCTCACCGTCTCGCTGCGCCGCACTTCTAAATAGCCCACATACCGCCACGGGAAATTCAGTGTGTTGCTAATAACGCCGCTGTTTGTGGTGGGCAGCGCGGGCGGGGCGCTGTTTGCCGTTGTGCGCTGCTCAGAAACAGGATTACCGCCCTCATAATTCAGGCGAATCAACTGTTGCAACTGGGGGTCAAGCAGGCGCAGCACGCTGCTGGGCGATTGCAACGTCCGCCGCACATCAAGCTTTGCCGGCTCTTTGGCGGTTTGCTGCGCAGCCGCGAGCGGCGGCGCAAGGCCGATAAAGAGCAACGCTAAAAAAAGTGCGTACATGCACACAGTATATATACTTTATAGAGATTTTGAAACAGCTAGTTTACGGTTGCGGCATTACAACACCCCCGCTATGGTGCGCGCCACGTGCGGATGTGGTGAAATTGGCAGACACGCAAGATTTAGGTTCTTGTGCCGTAAGGCGTGGGGGTTCAAGTCCCTTCATCCGCACCATATTCTGTATGTTTTGTTAACCATGGGGCGCTGAGCTATGCACGTTGAAATAACCAAAACCGAAGGGCTGCTGCGGGAGCTGAAAGTCAAAATACCGGCCAGTGTGTGGAACACCCGCGCCGATGCGAAGCTGTTGGATTTGGCCGGTAAAGTGCGCATTGATGGCTTCCGCCCCGGCAAAATCCCCGCGCAGGTGCTGCGCCAGCGCTATGGCCAGTCTGTCCGCGCTGAGGCCTTAGAAGAGACCGTACAGGAGTCTTTAGGCCAAGCCTTAGAACAGCAAAAGCTGAAGCCCGCCTTACAGCCGCGTATCAATCTTGAAAAGCTCGAAGGCGATAGCGTTGAATACACCGCATCGGTTGAGCTGTTCCCGGAAATCCCCGAAATTGACCTCGCGGCTATTAAGCTCAGCAAGAATGTGGTCAAGATTGAGGACAAAGACATTGACGAGGCGATGGAAAA
The DNA here is from genome assembly GCA_021297975.1 of Alphaproteobacteria bacterium. Taxonomy (GTDB): domain Bacteria; phylum Pseudomonadota; class Alphaproteobacteria; order JAJTHO01; family JAJTHO01; genus JAJTHO01. Next base: position 22,016 of record JAJTHO010000053.1, on the reverse strand, counting down.
AATCGCTGATAATCAGGTTAAGTTTGTCGATTTAAGTAAAAAACGCGGTGCGAAAAAAGGCGACCAAGTTACCTTAAACTACACCGCAACCGATGCGGCCAATGGCGCAGTGCTCTTGGAAGAGCAGGGCGTTGTGGCCGTGCTCGGTAAAGGTCAGCTGTTTGAGGCCATTGATGCGGCACTTGCGGGCAAGAAAATAGGCGCGACAGAAGAATGCACCGTTGATTTCACAGAAGACAAAGCCCGCAACGAATACGCCGGGAAAAACGTCAATTTCTCGCTCAAGCTCACCGATATTAAAGAGCCGGAAGAATTTGAACTCTCCGATGATTTCGCAAAAACCGCCGGTTTTGATGATTTGGGCAAAATGCGCGAAGCTGTTGGCAAGCAGATTGAAAACACCTACGCAACCAACGTGCGCGGGCTGATGAAAAAAGAGCTGCTCGATAAGCTCGACGGCTTATCCGCGTTCGATTTGCCGCCGACCCTCGTTGCGAATGAGCTGGAAGGCATTCTCGAAGAAGCAAAGCGTGAGAAGCCAGACAGCGACCCCGCTGCCCTGAAAGCCGAGATGACGCCGATTGCGGATCGCCGCGTAAAGCTGGGCTTGCTGCTGGCGAATATTGGCCAGAAAGAAAACATCGAAGTCACCGACGAGGAAGTGTATCGTCATATCTACGCAACCGCGCGGCAAATGGGCGCTGCCGCCCAGCAAGTGCTGAAATTCTATGAAGGCAACGCAGCGGCAATTCAAAACGTCCGCGCCGGGATATACGAAGATAAAATCATTGAGTTTATCTTAGGCAAAATCACCGCAACGGAAAAGCCAATAAGCCGCGCTGCGTTTGATAAAAAAGTCGCGTCTGAGGACGAAAGCGATGCAGCAAAAGTTGCACCAAAAAGCAGCAAAGCCAGCAAAAAAACCGCAGCGGCGTCCGAGCATGTCCATGATGAGAATTGCAAACATTGATATTAACAGTTAGAAGCCACTTAATAAGGAGAGACTATGTACAACGAACGCGACCCGATGGATGTGTACACCAACACGCTGGTGCCCATTGTTATTGAACAAACAGCCCGCGGCGAACGGTCTTTCGACATCTATTCGCGCCTGCTGAAAGAGCGCATCATTTTCATGGTGGGCGAAGTGCACGACGGTATTTCGTCGCTGGTCTGCGCACAGCTGTTATTTTTGGAATCAGAAAACCCGAAAAAAGACATCTACATGTACATCAATTCCCCGGGCGGCGTGGTCACATCGGGTCTTGCGATGTACGACACCATGCAATACATCACCCCGCCGGTTGCAACGGTGTGTATCGGTCAGGCCGCCAGCATGGGCTCACTGCTCCTTGCGGCCGGTGCGCCGGGCAAACGTTTCAGCCTGCCGAATAGCCGCATCATGATTCACCAGCCCTCCGGCGGTTTCCGCGGTCAGGCATCGGATATTGAGATTCACGCGAAGGAAATTCTCGCTCTCCGTGCGCGTCTCAATGAAATTTATGTCAAGCATTGCGGTCAGAAGCTGTCTGTGGTGGAAAAAGCCATGGATCGCGATAATTTCATGACGGCGGACGATGCGAAAAAATTCGGTCTGATTGATGAAATCGTCACCGAGCGGCCTAATAAAGAGGCGCTGCTGGCGGAAGGCGATAAGAAAGAGTAGTCTCCAAGGTGTTTTATTAGCAGACACTTTTTTTTAACGGCGTCATTCTGAGCAAACAAAACCGATAGGTTTTGTGCCGTCGAGGAATCTCCTTTTATTTTACTGGAGATCCCTCCGCACAGCCGCTACGCGGCTTTGGTCGGGATGACCTCACACTACAGGCAAAAAGAACACGTGACGCACCCCATGCCCCATGCTAGGTACTCCCCATGCTTGATATAACCACCGCCGTCATGACACTTGGCATGGCTGGCTATCTCCTCGCGGCGCTGATTCGCCCCGATTGGTTTTAGGCCATTTTATGGACACGCCCGCTGCCTCAGTGCCAAATTTAGGGGGCTTTTTAACCGTTACATCGGCGCTGGAATTAATAACGCTGATAGCCCTCGTCATCATTTTCTATAAGCCGTTGGGCGCGCTGCTGTATGCAGCGATGAGCGGGCAAGTACCAACGTGGCTTAAGCCCTTAAAGTTCATCGAAACAGCGTTGAAAGCCGTGGCCGGGCGCGCAGCCAACACCGAAATGACAGCGCGGCAGTATCTCAAAGCCGTGCTGGGTTTGTCGCTGCTCAGTTTTCTTGTCGTCTGGGCGGGGGTGTATTTTCAGCCCGCGTTGCCGCTGTTTCCAGGTGCCGAGCCGCTGCGCCTCGACACGGCGTTTAACCTCGCGGCGAGCTATATCACCAACACCAACTGGCAAGCCGTTACCGCTGAGCGTGCGCTGCATCCTTTAACGCAAACGCTTATCTTAGGCGTTCAGCATTTCATCTCTGCTGCCGTCGGGCTGTGTGCCGCCTTTGTACTATTGCGGGCGTTAAAGCGCAAAGATACCAAGGTTCTGGGCAATTTCTGGCAGGATATCATCCGCAGTGTTCTTTATCTTTTGTTGCCGCTGTATCTCGTTTATGCTCTTATCTTAGGCTTTGAGGGCGTGCCGCAAACGCTGCACACAGAGCTTAGCTACACAATGGTTGAGGACGGCAAAAACGTATCCGCGCCGCTGGGGCTGGTTGCAAGTTTAGAAGCCAGCAAACAGCTGGGCACGAACGGCGGCGGCTTTTATGGCGCAAACGCTGGTCATCCCTTTGCAAACCCCACGCCGCTGACAAATTTTCTGGGGCTGCTGGCGATGCTGCTCGTGCCTGCCGGGCTGTGTCATCTCGTGAGCCTTGTCTGTAATAATCAGCGCCAAGGGCGCATTCTGCTGCTGGTTAAGATGCTATCACTTCTATGGTGTATCGGGTTTGCGGTGTATAGCGAGGCGTTGCCGATAACGGCGTCCCCTATAGACAGCACGCTGGGCGCGTATCAAAGCGGCGGCGCGATGGAGGGTAAAGAACAACGTTTTGGAACGCTTTCTTCTGCGGTTTGGGCAATGCTGGCAACCGCAACGGGAACAGGTGCCAATAATGCCAGCTTTGAGGCACTACATCCAGTAACAACAACATTTCAGCTAATCTTAATGCAAGTGGGTGAAGTTATTTTTGGCGGCAGCGGCATGGGTATAGTGGCGGTGTTGCTGTATTGCTTGCTGACCGTCTTTATTGCTGGATTGATGGTCGGGCGCACGCCGGAATTTTGGGGCAAGAAAATCGGCGTTGCCGAAGTACGGTTGCTGTCGCTTTACATTTTACTGCCACCGTTTTTAACGCTCACAACAACAGCCGTCGTGTTGGGCTTCCCTGTCTACACTGCGCAGCTGGCAAACATGGGCAGCATCGGCTTCACCGAGTTGCTCTACGGCGTAACCTCTGTTGCGCAAAATAACGGTTCTGCGCTGGGCGGGCTTAGCGCTGATGTGCCGGTGTATAACTGGCTGTTTGGCGTGCTGATGCTGCTCAGCCGTTTCGGCACGCTGACGATTGTGTTTCTTCTCAGCGAACAGCTGTTAAGCCGCCGCCCCGCGCCCGCAACCTCCGGCACGCTTGCAACCGATGACCTTACCTTCGCTGGGCTGCTGCTCGGTATTATTATCGTCGGCGTGTTAACCTATCTCCCCGCCTTATTCCTGGGGCCCATAGCGATGATGGTTGGAAACGTATGAGCAATCTAGTCTGCGCGTTTAAAAAACTCGATCCCCGTGTCCAGGCGCGTAACCCGCTTATGTTTCTTGTTTACGGGTGTAGTGTGGTGGCAACGTTTTATGCCATCACCGCGCCCTCTATTGGGGCTTTTGAAGTTCTGGTGCCGGTCACGTTATGGCTCACCGTCTTGTTCGCGAATTTAGCGGAAGCGGTGGCTGAAGGCAAAGGCAAGGCGCAAACCGATAGCCTGCGCCAATCACGCCAGCAAACAATGGCGAAAAAGCTGAAAAACCCGGATGACCACGGCAACCACACGATGATTTCCGCCACCTCTCTTGCAAAAGGTGACTACGTTTTCATAGAGGCCGGCGATGTAATTCCCGGCGACGGTCAGGTTATTGAGGGCGTTGCCAGCGTTGATGAAAGCGCCATAACCGGCGAATCCGCCCCGGTCATTCGCGAATCGGGCGGTGATAGAGACGCGGTAACAGCCGGAACGCGGGTGCTGTCTGATTGGCTGGTGGTGCGGATTACCACCAACCCCGGCGAGACATTCCTCGACCGCATGATTGCCCTTGTAGAGGCGGGTAAGCGTCAGAAAACACCGAATGAAATGGCGCTGGGCATATTGCTGGCGGCGATGAGTTTACTATTCCTGCTGGTGGTTGCGGCGCTCTTGCCGTTTTCCCAGTATATCGGCGGCGAGACAGGAACACCGCTCTCCATGCTGGCGTTGATTGCGCTGCTCGTGTGTCTCGCGCCCACAACAATTGGCGGCCTGATTTCCGCGATCGGCATTGCCGGGATGAACCGGCTGCTGAAACGCAACGTGGTTGCGCTATCCGGGCGGGCGGTTGAGGCGGCGGGAGACGCGGCCGTCTTGCTCCTTGATAAAACCGGCACGATTACCCACGGCAACCGTCAGGCGGTTGCGTTTGTTCCGGCGGCAACCGTCAGCCTTACGCGCCTTGCCGAGGCCTGCGCACTGGCCTCCTTAGCCGATGAAACCCCCGAAGGGCGCAGCATCGTCGCGCTGGCGTACGAAAAATACGCGGTGCCCGAGCAAAATTGGCAGGATTTGGGCGCAACCTTTATCCCGTTTACCGCCGAAACCCGCGTCAGCGGTGTGACGATTGGTGAGCGCAGCATTTGGAAAGGCGCAGGCGATGCCGTGTCGTTGCGGGTCAGTAAAATCGGCGGCAGCATCCCGTCTGACGTCAGCGCCGCGCGTGATGCCATCGCCCGCGAGGGCGGCACGCCGTTGCTGATTGCCGAAGGAAACGAAGTCCTCGGCGTTATCCAGCTGAAAGACATTGTAAAAGCCGGGATTAAAGTGCGCCTTGCGGAACTGCGCCGCATGGGTATCAAAAGCATTATGATAACCGGGGATAACCCGCTCACCGCCGCCGCGATTGCTGCCGAAGCCGGTGTGGATGATTTTCTGGCTGAGGCAACGCCGGAGGCGAAACTCAAGCTGATTCGTAAAATGCAAGACGGCGGCGAGCTGGTGGCGATGGTGGGTGACGGCACGAACGATGCGCCAGCTTTAGCGCAGGCCGATGTGGCGCTGGTCATGAACAGCGGCACACAGGCCGCGAAAGAAGCGGGAAACATGGTGGATTTGGATTCCGATCCCACCAAGCTGATTGAGATTGTGGAAATCGGCAAACAATTGCTGATGACGCGCGGCGCGCTTACAACCTTCAGCTTTGCGAACGATTTGGCCAAGTATTTCGCGCTGTTGCCGGCCTTGTTTGTCGGCCTCGTGCCGGGACTCGCCGTGCTCAATATTATGCAGCTTTCAAGTCCGTCGACAGCAATTGGCGCGGCACTGATTTACAACGCGCTGTCGATTATTGCCCTCGTGCCCTTGGCGCTGCGCGGGGTGTCGTATCGCCCGGCACCGGCGGGGTATTTGCTGCGCCGTAATTTGCTGGTGTATGGCCTCGGCGGCGTGGTGCTGCCGTTTGCGGGGATTAAGCTGCTCGATATGCTGCTGGCGGCGGCGGGTATGGTCTAATTTACCAGCCATACCACCAGTCATTAAAGCTGGCCATGGATAAATCCAGCATCGGCGCGCGGCCTTTGCGGAAGAAACCTTCCCGGTTCATGCAAATCTCAAACACCGACTGGCGGATTTGAATTTTCCGAATCGGGTCGCGGCCAGGGTTGCCGGGCGGTTCGGTACGCACCGCTTCATAGCGGCAGATAAAATACGTCGATTCGATATTCCGGTTGTTATAGCCAAGATACTGTGAGGGCTGGGCGCCGGGATTGGCTTGCAGGTTGCGCTCAACCAGATCTGGTGTGGCCGCATAGCTGCTTTGCAAGGAAGTTAGAAACTGCTCCCGCGTGGGGTTTTGCTTGGCGGCGGCTTGCGGCTGAGTAACTTGAGCCGGATAACCCCGACTTATGTGCTGTTGCTGGTTTAGCCGCTGTTGCAGTTGCTGTGTTTTTGGGTCACGTTCGAAAATAAGCCCGGCAGATTGCGCACCTGCTACGCTGCTGCAAGCAACGCAGAGGAGGAAAACACCGAGTATCAGCCACTTATTAATCATATTTTAATTATATATCTATATACAATTAATGCAAGGGCTTTTTAGGGAGTCGCGTTAGATCGAGAATACACTTAATAAGTGCATTATCAATTTTTTAACACTATAATGAGAGTTTCTTATTGCCGGATTACTATCAGAACTTGTATCACCCTACAATAAGGATACACAGAGTATCCAAAACACTTTGATGACCGCCGGCAACGGAGAGAACGATGGACTACACAAGTATACACCAAGGCCACAGCCTTACAATAGTCCTCACTGGGGATATGCTGGCGCTCAGCCATGAAACATTCCGCCAGATTATGAACGAAGTTATCGCGGTGCAACCAACAGAATGTATACTCGATATTGCCAATGTATCCTTTATGGATTCCGGCGGATTGGGGATGCTACTGCTGGCGCGGGATACGTTTGCGGCAAAAGGCATTGCGCTGATTATTCGCCGCCCAACCGGCGCGGTTAAACGTTTATTAAACTTAGCCAAGTTTGATCAGTTGCTAAAGATTGAGGAGTAAGCATGGCGCGTCGTGTCGTAAGCCGCAACCAGGCCGTAAGCCCGGAAACGTGGCCGCATATTGAAGCCATTCGCCTGTCGTGGGTCTTCACCACCAAAGAAGCCCACAACGGTAGTATTGCCGCCGAAATGACCACTCAAATCGGCAAACTCATTATTCTTGATGCGGAAATGCAGTTTCGTGTGCGTTTTTCGTTGCAAGAAGCTGTTATTAATGCCTTTTTCCATGGTAATTTGGGTTTGCCGTCCCTGCCGGGGTCGGTAGAAGGATTGGATGCCTTTGGCCAGGAGCTTAAAATCCGCCTGAGTAAACCCGAGCTGGCGCAAAAAAATATCTATGTCACCACGGAAATCTTTCGCGATCGGATAGAGCTGGCGATACGCGATGAGGGCGAGGGGTTTAAACACGGCGAAGCCATTATTCACAATCCCTTTTTTGGCCGCGGGCTAAGGCTGGTTGAACAGTGCGCCGATGCGGTGGCGTATGATCAGGAAAAGTGCACCTTGCACATCACGTTAAAGCGTGCATAGGATGTATTTGTGTCTGCTTACAATGTGCGCGATGCCGCCCTGCTGATAGTTGATGATGAACCAACCGGCTGGGGGCTTTTGAAAGAAATCCTCGCGGCGCGGGGCTTTAATCGCATTGATATTGCCACCTCCGGCCAGGAGGCTTTGGAGAAAATTAAACAGCGCCCCTATGATTTAGTGCTACTCGATTTAGTGATGCCGGATGTTGATGGCTTTACGGTGTGCCGTACGATTCGTAACAGCTTGGGTTTTGAACGCTTGCCGATTATTGTCCAGACCTATCTCGATAAGCCGGGCGACAGAGCGCGGGCGTTTGCCGCCGGGGCAACCGATTTAGTAGCCAAGCCCATTAACGCGGCGGAATTAGAGGCGCGGGTGCGCATTCATTTAGAAAATCGGGCGATGCTGGCGGAGTTAAGCCTGTATAAACAGCGCCTTGAATCGGAAATGGATGCCGCTCAGCGTATACAAAATGCCGCCGTGCCGCAACGCGCTGTCTATGAAGCGCTGGCGGAAAGCCACAATCTTCATGTTGATGGTTATCTCCGCGCTAGCTCACAACTGGGCGGTGATTCCTGGAGCATTCGCCGGCTCGATACCACCAAAGTTTCGGTGTACACGTTGGATTTTTCGGGGCATGGGGTAAACGCAGCGCTGAATGCCGTGCGGCTCGATGCCTTGATGAGCGGCGCGGTGGACAAGGCTCTCGATCCAGCAGCGATGCTACAGTATCTCAATGCGGAAATTTGCCGCGTGGTGCCAGTGGGGCAGTTTGCCACCTTATTTTACGGCGTGCTAGATTGTGAACGGCGCGTCTTGCGTTACGCCAGTGCGGGCGCGCCGCCCGTGCTGTATTGGTCGCATCATAGTGCGCCGCCGGAGGCATGGGAGGGTAGCGATCTTGCGCTCGGACTGTCCTCCACCACCCGGTACACCGAAAAAACCGCCACTTTCGCTCCTGGTGCACAGCTTTTTTTATACAGCGATGGGCTGACATATCCTTTTGGCGGCACGGCCAGCCTGAATGATGCCGGGGTGCAAGCGCTGCTCAGTGAAACAGACATGAGCCGAGCTTTTCGCTTGCTCCGTGATAGAGTGGAACAAGATTTTCCCCAGCCATTGCGGGATGATGTAACGCTGGTGGCGATTCGCCAAGGAGAAACATATGCTTCTTGATGATGCCCGTATAAGCGAGCTTGCCGATGCCGTGAGCGTTCACAAACTAGATGAGCTGCTGCAAATTTTCTGGCGCGATTTGCCAGAACAGCTCCAGCAATTAGCAGCGGCGGACAACGACAACAAAATTCTTCAAGTTGCAAAAATTCTCCATGGCCTTCGCGGCACAGCGGCAAATCTTGGCCTTAAAGGGGTGCATGAATTTTGGGCGGATCAGACCGTATCGGTGGAGCGTTTGGCCGAATTCAAGACGCTGGCGGTTGAAACGCAAGCGGCGTGGCAAGCGTGGCAAGGCCGCCGCCTGGCGTTGTAGCCGCCGCATCAAGCCGAAGAGTATCCACAGCAAAACACGCGCCGCAAACAAGCGCAGCATCCGGAGTTTTACTGCCGCAATCACTGCAGGTGAACAGCAGCGCCGCACCCACATCCGGCAGCGTGCGCCGCAACGATTCGGCCTTGTCAAGCTGTCCTTCTTGCAACGCTGCAAGATACTCCAGCCGCGCTTTTTCAATGACGTTACTTTGTTTTTTCACTAAAGCGGCAATCTTTTTGCCGCGCTCTAAACCGGGCATAACGCGCAGCTGCTCCCACAACAGCGCCGTCAGCCCGCGGTTCGCCTGTGCAGTCCATAAACCAGACAACAACGCCAGCATTTTTTCCGGGCTGGTCTCCTGTATTTTTTTCAGCGCCAGCTGCTGCAGCGCGCTGCCAGCGGCGGCATCATCCAGTGCCGCGCGGGCGTTACCTTTAAAAAACGCCAGCGCCGCTTGAAAACGCCGCCGCCGCTCTAGCGGCACATGCCAGCGAAACGGCCATGAAGCAATGAGACGCGCCAATTCCGCCGTGTTGCGTTGCCGCACCAATTCATCCGCATACAGCAGGATGTTGGCTGTATCGCGCTTATTATCGTTAAAGCTGCTCTCGGCAAGATGCAGCGCCTTGGCGCCGTGGTGCTGGCTGTGCGCGGCGCGAATCAGCGCCCCGGTTGCAAAGGTGTTGCCAGGCTCAACGTGGTGCAGTTGTTCCAGCTGGTGTTCTGCTTTCGCGAGGTCGCCGTTCAGCGCCGATGCCTGCGCCGCCAGCAGCAAACCAAGGCGCGGTCTCTCCAGCAGCGTCCCCACCTCTCGCGCCCCCCGCGTCGCCTTTGCCGCATCCCGGCTGAGTAACGCCTCAATCGTGCGGCTGAGCGCATCCAAGCCGCGCTCGGTTTGTGTATGCGCCTTATGGCGGCGATGCCTAGCTGGCCACGCGGCCAAGTGCTCAATGCCGCGTAAAACGCCATGAGACAACAATATAACCAGCAGCAGCGCCAGACCTAAAAACGCGCCCTGCGTTGTAATTTCTGTATCACCAATCTCAAGCCGCACCGTGCCGGGAATGAGCAGCGACAAGCCAAACAGCAAGAGTATCAGCGCCGCAAGGGGTAAAATCAAACGCCGCATATCAGGGTGCCTTCGCGGGTGTTGCCGCGGTGCGAACGCTGCGGCGCCATGTTTCCAGCCCATCAAGGATGGCCAGTGTTTCGCGTGCTTCCACCATCGCCGGGGCAACGCTGCTGTCGTTGCGCAAGGCTTCCGGCAGCGCGGTGAGAGCCGCCGCAACGCTGCGCCGATTGTTTTGCCGCAACGCCAGCTCCAGCGTATCAATCTGCCGCAACACTGTTGCATCCCCAGCAGGTTTTTTCGTGCGCACCTCAACCAGCGTGCTCAGCGCCCCGGTCAGTGTTGAGCCGATTTTTCCCGGCTCATGCGCGGCGGCGGGCATAGCCGCATTTTGCAACGCAGTGCGCAACAGCGGCGGCAGCGTCTCGGCTTGCGCCGAAAGCAGCACAACACCGTTTTCGCGGCGGCTTTCCAGCGCGGTTAACAGGGCTTCCGGTGCGGGCGCGGCAGTGCTGAGCGCGAGCGCCGCATCGAGTTCATCACCAAACGGTTCGCCCTCCAAAATGCGCTGGCGCAGCTCGTTGAGTGCAGCGGGCAGGGGATTCGGCGCAACGGCGGCTTGCAGCGTTGTTTCCGTTGTGATGTTTTTATTCGGTTCTGCTTTTAAGCTCTCGCTCATGTGTTTTGCGGCATCGTGCTGCAGGAGTTTATCGGCTTCCCGCGCCAAGGCGGCCACATCCGGGCGCTTGCCGGTCTCACCGTCCAACACCGCCGTTTCCCCAGCTTCCAGCGCGCGCACGCGATTATTCAACTCAACAATCTTATCCAGCACATCCGGGGCAATCGCGCTGCTGCGCATTTCCAGCGCCGTCAGGCTCTGGCGAATCGTCGCCAGCTCCGTATAAAGATCACCAATTTGCCGCGTGGTGGTGCGCTGCTCAGTGCTGTCAATTTTATCAGACAGCGCCCCTAAAAAGATAATGACAACAACACCGAGCGCCAACGCCCCGCCGGTAAGATACGGATAAACCTTGCGTTTGATAACGCGCTCGACTTCCGTTTTGGTAAGTTTTTCCGCAACGAGTTCCGGCAGCGGTGACGTCTCGCTGGTAAAAACAGGATCAACAGTTTTGCTGTGTTCAGTGTCCATGCTGGTGCGTATCCCGGCTGTGCACATTCTCTATACACGCGATAAGACCGGCAAGGCTAGGATTCTTTGCCGAATGCAGGGTTACGCTGTGCGGGTGATGCGGCGCTGCATCAGGCATCAGGGTGAACAGATGCTGTATGCGGCAAAACGGCAGGATGCGCTGCGTTAACAATGCGAGTGACCGGTTAGAAAAAACCGCCGCGCCCCAGAAATCATGGTGCGGCAGTGTGATGGCGGCGGCCTCATCCATGGCATAGGTGATGATAGATGTTACATGAGGATGGTGCAGCGGCGTTGTAATCTCCCGCCCGCGCAGATACACCAGGCGGCGAGCGGCAGGCAGCGCATCCAGCAGCTGTTGCAGCGCGGCAACGGTGGGCGCGCTCCCGGCAATCGGCCAGCCCGGCGGCGGCGTGCCCACACACCACAACGGCTTTCGCGGCAATGTTTCATCCATCAGTGCCCGGCGGCTCGTGATAACAATATCCGTTGCCGCCTCGATAGCCTGGCGCTCCGCGGCATTCAGCGGCAGATACTGCGGTATCAGCAGCGGCACAACCGATGGCGCATAGCCGTTCTTTTTTAAAAATGCGCCCAGCGCCCCGTGCTCGTCTTTCTCGCGGGTGAGGAGAAAGTGGCGAGTCAAAAGGCGACCTTGTTTTTCATAAAGGCGTCATCCTGAGCGGTGCGAAACCGAAAGGTTTCGCGAAGTCGAAGGATCTCCCTGAAGATAAAGGGGAGATTCCTCGACGGCACAAAACCTGCGGTTTTGTTTGCTCGGAATGACGCCACAAAAAAACGATGATAACAAAACATCACCCAAGCCCCGCCGCACGCCGTAATTCCAGCGGCGCATCGCGCAAAAGCCGCGCCGCCAAATCTGCCGCCGCATCGGCATCCGCCTTCGCCGCCGCGCTGCGATACACCAAGCCCGGATACTCCGCGCTGCCCAAAAAGGTATGCAGCGTGCCGCCCTCGTCGCAATACGCGCCAATCGGCGTGTGACAGCTACCGTTCAGCGCTAAAAGAAACGCCCGCTCGATACTCGCCGCGTGAAAACTTGGCGCATGATTTATCCGCGCCAGCGCCGTCAGCAGCGCCGGGTTATCTTGCGTCGCCGCAATCACCACGGCGATAAAACCCTGTCCGCCGGCGGGGGTAAACGCGCTTGGCGCAAAAATTTCACTTGCCGCTGCGACCAATCCCAAACGCTCTAATCCCGCCGCCGCCAAAATCACCGCGTCGCAATCACCCCGGCGCATTTTCTCTATCCGCCCCGGTACATTCCCGCGCAGCGGCACCAGCCGCACATCCGGGCGCAGCGTTAAAACCTGCGCTTGCCGGCGCAACGAACACGTTCCAATCCGCGCCCCTTCCGGCAAATCCAACAGCGCCGCATTGTTCATGCTCACCAGCGCATCGCGGCAATCCGCACGCGGCAGAACCGCGGCGATTTTCAGGCGCGGGTCAAGCTGCGCCGGAATATCTTTCAGTGAATGAATGGCAATATCCACCGCATCGGCCAGGACAGCGGCATCGAGTTCGCGGCAAAACAAGGCTTTACCGCCTATATCATGCAGCGGACGGTCGTCAATTGTATCGCCGCTGGTTTTAATCGGCGTGATGGCAAACGCACCTGCGGCCGCATACAGCGGTTCAGCCGCGCTAAGTGCTTGGCAAGCGAGGTGTGTTTGTGTACGAGCGAGGGCGCTACCGCGAGTGCCAATGCGCAAGGGAAGAAGTGTGTCCATGTCTGCGCCGTTGTTATGAGCGGCGGCGGCTATGGCGTCAAGGACTCACCGATATGCGTGTTTTAGGGTTAGAGAGCAGTTGTGATGATACGGGGCTGGCGCTGGTGGATAGTGACCGGCGGGTGCTGGGGGATGTGCGCGCTAGTCAGGTGAGCGTTCATTCTCGCTACAAGGGCGTCGTTCCAGAGCTTGCGGCGCGTGAACACGTCGGCGCGTGGTTGCCGCTGGTGCAGGAATTAGAGCGCCAAATCGGGGCAAAGCTCCGGGAGTGCGTCGATGTTATTGCGGTAACCCAAGGGCCCGGCCTGATTGGCGGGCTGCTGGTGGGGGTGCAGTTTGCCTGCGGCATGGGTTTGGCGTGGAATAAGCCAGTACTGGGCGTCAATCATTTGGCGGCACACGCGCTGACCCCGCGCTTATCTGATGCGGCCACGTTTCCCTATTTACTGTTGCTGGCATCGGGCGGGCATTGCTTTTTTGCCCTCGTGCGCGGGGCGCGCAGCTTTGAGATTTTAGGGGAAACGCTGGATGATGCGGCGGGTGAGGCGTTTGATAAGGTCGCCGCGCTGCTTGATTTAGGTTTTCCCGGCGGGCCCAAGGTTGAGCAAGCGGCGCTTATGGGTGATGCCAGCAGCTACACCTTGCCAACGCCGCTACAGGGAAAAACGGCGGGTGATGTGTCGTTTTCGGGATTGAAAAACGCCGTGCGGCTTCTTGTTCAGCAAGAGCAACCGCTCACATCGCAAAAAAAAGCCAATATCGCCGCTGTTTTCCAAAAGAAAGCAATCGCTCACTTATGTACTGTTCTCGAGCGGCACTGCGCAGCGCATCCCGATATAACAACACTGGCGGTGGCGGGCGGCGTGGCAGCGAACGCTCACTTACGCAGCGCGCTCCTTGATGTTGCGGCGCGGCAGGGTAAAACCTGCCTGATACCGCCGCCGGGTTTGTGCACCGATAACGGCGCGATGATTGCCTGGTGCGGTCTTGAGTGGTGGCAGGCGGGGTATCGCTCGCCCATCCCCATTGCCGCCAAGCCGCGCTGGTATCTACAGGAGATTCAGCCATGAGCAAAACCGTTGCCGTCATTGGTCAGGGCGCGTGGGGCACGGCGCTCGGTAATCTCCTTGAGCAAGCTGGTGGCCGCGTCCTGCGCCTGCATCATGATGACAGCCTCCCTGAAGGCGTCCCCGCAGCCGTTGTGCTAGCCGTTCCGGCGCAGCGCCTACGCGGGACGGTCAGCACATTAAATCTTCCCGCCGGTGTGCCGCTGCTTATTGCCGCCAAGGGGATTGAACGGGACACCGGTCTGCTGCTGCATGAAGTCGCAGCCGCCCTGTGTCCGGAAAACCCTGCCCTCATGCTCTCCGGGCCCTCGTTTGCCGCGAATGTGATGCAGGGTTTGCCGGTGGCCTTAACCCTCGCCGGGCAGGGTGCTGAAAAGCTAGCCTCCTTACTAAACAGCCGCGCCTGCCGTGTTTACCACAGCGATGATGCTATCGGCGTTGCCGTGGGCGGGGCGCTGAAAAACGTCATGGCGATTGGCTGCGGCATTGCCATGGGTGCGGGCTATGGCGAAAGCGCCCGCGCGGCGCTGTTCACACGGGGGCTTGCGGAAATGGTGCGCTTTGGCCTTGCGCTGGGGGCGCGGGCGGATACGTTTTTAGGCTTAAGCGGCGTCGGCGATATGGTATTAACCGCAACAAGCCCGCTGTCGCGCAACTATGCCTTCGGTCTGAGAATTGGCGCGGGCGGCGGCGTTGATATGAGCGCCCTTACCGAAGGGGTTGCAACCGCATCCGCCGCGCTGCACCGCGCTGTAATCTTAGGCGTTCCCCTGCCGATTACCGCGGCGGTTGCGGCAATCGTTACGGGTGAAACGGATGTAAAACAGGCGGTTGCGCAGTTGCTTGACCGCCCGGCTGGAAAAAGTGAGGCATTATCATGAACACATGGCTGTTAAAATCCGAACCGGATGTCTATTCTTTTTCTGATTTAACCCGCGACGGCGCAACGCGCTGGGACGGGATTCGCAATTATCAGGCGGCCAATTTCCTCAAAGCCATGCAGGTGGGGGATTGCGCGTTCATCTACCACACCGGCGGCGAGCGCCGCATCATGGGCACGGCGACAATAACCCGCACCGCCTATCCCGATCCGGGCGATGCGGACGGCGTGTTTGTTTGCGTCGATTTAAAAGTCGAAAAGCCGTTTAAAACCCCAGTGACGCTGGAGTTTATCAAGCAGTCTGGTTTGTTCCCGGATTTCCTGTTATTGAAACAGGGGCGGCTGTCGGCCGTGCCGGTTCCGGCGCCGTATGCGGCGTTGCTGCGGCAAGCAGGACATTAATCGTTTCCATATTAAGTCCCGCAACCTCTAAACTGATGTTTTCCAGCTCTAGCGCGATTTTTTCAGGCAGTCCCTCGTATTCCAGTGAGCCTTCTGCGGCGCGCTGTTGTAAATCCCCGGCCAAATTCGCCAGCGCTAAACACTGCGCTATCAGCGCGCTGCCTTTCAGGCTGTGGGCAACACTGCGCACAATATAGGTGTTCTGTTCGGTAACTCCCCGGCGCAATTCAGAGAGCATTGCGCCGGACAAGCGCACAAAAAGTTGCAGGCTGCGCAGCACCTCATCATCCAGCCGGCCGTAATGCTGTTGCAACGCACTTAGATTGAGGTGTTTTAACGAGGGAAGTTGTTGTTGAGGCTGCGGCTTTTCCGCGGGTTTTCCGCTCATCAAAATACCCCAACGCACCAATACCCGGCGCAGCTGGTCAACACTAATCGGCTTCAACAGGTATTCGCGAAAGCCGTGCTTGCTGTAAAGCCGTCCTTGCGACACCGTCACATCCGCCGTCAATGCAATAACCGGAGTATCAGCCAGTGCGGGCGCGGCCAGAATACGCCGAACAACCTCAAACCCATCCATATCCGGCATATGCAAATCACAGATAATCAAACCGTAAGTATTTTTCTCAAGCAGTTCAAACGCCTCAGCGCCACTTTCGCACATGTCATAATCAGTAAAGTCTAAAAATTTCAGCTGGCGCTGCAGCACATCCCGAATGGACGGTGTGTCCTCAATAAACAGAACGCGGCGGCTTGCCGCCGGATTGTAATGCACTTTTAAGGCAATCTCGGCGATGGTTTGGCCAAGCCCGAGGCGGCTGGCGGGTTTTGATAGATACCGCCCGCCGATGGTTTTTAAGGATTGCTGAATCTCCGGCGTATCAAAAACGGTATAAAGAATGAGACCCAAGCCAGCGTTTTGCTTCGCCGCAGCGCGCATCAGGGCGAGGCCGTCGCCATCGGGTAAACCTTGGTCAACAATCGCAATGTCATAGCGTTGCTGTGTAAGATGGTGTATCGCGTCTTCGCTAGTGCCAACGCTATCAACTGTTGCGCCCATTGATTCCAGCGACAATTGAATCGATTTTGCTCCCTGCGGGTGATCTTCCACGGATAAAATCAGCAAACCCGATAAATCCGGTGTCTGCTGGCTGGCAATGGCAATATCAGTGGTCACGGCTTGGGTGGGTAGGGTAAACCAGAATGTGCTGCCTTTGCCCAGGGTGCTTTCAACGCCAATGTGTCCGCCAAACAGCTCAACCAGCCGGGCGCAAATCGATAGCCCCAATCCCGTGCCGCCCAGTTTCCGCGATAAGGCGCGATCCGCCTGATGAAACGGATTAAACAATTCAACCTGCTGCTCAGAAGATAAACCCACGCCGGTGTCAATCACTTCAAAGCGGATCAGTGTGTTCCTATCTCCCGGCAAGGGTGTTGCGCTCACGCGTATCTGTACCGAACCGGTGCTGGTGAATTTCAGCGCGTTACTGGTAAGATTAAGTAGCACTTGCCGCAGCCGTTTCGGATCGCCCTGTACCACCGCGGGAACATCATTGCTGGTTGTGTATTCAAGGCGAATATTCTTTTCCCGTGCCTTGCCGCCAAGAGTTGTGACCACGCCGTCAATCAGGGTGCGCAGCGGCACTTCAAAGCGATCAAGCTCCATCTTCCCCGCATCAACTTTTGCCAAATCCAGCACATCATCCAGGATAAGCAGCAGTTGGGATGCCGAGGTGCGCGCTGCGCCAATGGTATC
Source organism: Alphaproteobacteria bacterium (assembly GCA_021297975.1). Classification (GTDB taxonomy): domain Bacteria; phylum Pseudomonadota; class Alphaproteobacteria; order JAJTHO01; family JAJTHO01; genus JAJTHO01. The sequence goes on along the minus strand of JAJTHO010000053.1, from coordinate 5,156 downwards.
AAGTAGTTCCGGGTCATTGGTTTGCTGGCTCATGATTTCGAGCAGACCGTATATCGGTTGCAGCGGTGTGCGTATTTCATGGCTCATCGTCGCTAGAAACAGGGATTTCATCTCGCTGAGATTGTGCGCGTCGTGCGCGGCTTTCTGTAAATCAGAGACATCGGTAAACAACCAGCTGAGATAGGGCGCGGGCGTCTCCACCTTTTGGCTATAAACGCGCCAGGTCTTGTTATCCCAATATAAATCAACATGCCAGTGGGCGTTTGTTTTGTGTTGGCTGTCTGTTAATAAATCCAAGAGCGGCGCTGGCCAGGCTGTTTCCGGACTATCCTGCGGGCTTTTTCCGTTGAAAAAAAGCGCTCGAAAGGCCTCATTGCCCAAAAGCCCCGGCGGATTTACAAGCGGCAACGCCACGCGGCACAGTGGGTGTGCGTTTAAGGCCGCCTCGTTGTTATCAAAATCCATCGTCATAGCCTAGGACTCTAGCAGGCTGAGGTAAACACTCTATTACGGTGTGCCGTTAGTCTATTTTTAAAAAGGGTGTCATCCCGACCAAGGCCGCGACAGCGGCTGCGTGGAGGGATCTCCCTTAAAATGCAAGGAGATATCTCGACGCTTCAAGGCATGGCCTTGCCGCGCTCGATATGACGCTTATCTGCTGGCTTATGCTAAGTGATACGAAATCTTTACCATTTTCCCCCACACTCCAATCAACAAACTGTATCGGTTGGGGATTTTATGCGCACAACACGTCTTGGTCAGACCCTCTCTCTCTTCTCAAAAGATGAGCGCGGCAATGCGCTGTTCCTCATTCTCCTTGCGATTGTGCTGTTTGCCGGGCTGTCCTATGCGGTAACGCAAACAGGCCATCCCAGCCGCTCCGCCCGCTTAGAAAATGAGTTGATAGCCAGCTCCCAGCTTACCCAGTTCGGCAATGCGCTGCGCCTTGGCATTGACCGGATGCAGATTGCCGGCATTGATGCCGGGGACGTGCTGTTTGTGGCTAGTGTTAATGCCCCAGAATACAGCAGCGAAAACAACATTTTCAATCCGAAAGGCTTTGTCGGGTTGCGCTCGGTGGATCCGGCTGCTGATGCGTTTGACAGTAATGTAGCAAGCCATGCCGATGCCGCGTGGATATACCGCACCGCGGCGCTTGAGGGTAATGGCCGCACTCTTCTGCCCGGTGTGGGCAGTGAGCAGGGCGCGGATCGCGTACTCGTCCTGACCGGTATCAGCAGCAACGTCTGCCGCTTTATCAACCAGCGCCTCGGTCTCAGCGGCGTCGAGAGCGCGATACCCCCAGTGGGCAAAGCCGCTGCCGATTTCATCACAACCAGCGCGGATTTAGACCTACGCGAGGAAGCCTACATGCCGAAAGGCCAGCCGTTTTTGTGTGTCCGCACCAGCGACCAGCAGTATGTCTATTACCATGTGTTGTCAGACAGCTAACCGGCAATAAGCTTCTTTTTCGGCGCTTCGGGATAGCTGTTGAGCAAGCGCAGCAGCGTATCCAGCCCCTCGTTATACACTTTTCTAAGCGTCATATGGCTGCGGCCATCAATATCTTCCAGTTTTCGCCAGGGAATGCCGCAGCTCCGCGCCCACAAAATGCGCCGCTGTTCAAAGCTCAGCGGCAACAGCCACGTCAAGACCACATCCATCCGGTCAATCGCACGGGGTGAGGGCGGCGCGGTGCGGTTTTTGGCGTGCGGCTCGCCGACCCACAGCTCGGATGCGGTGCGCACCACATCCGGCCAGCTGCTTTGTTTCGATTCCAGCCGCACGCGGGGCAAACGGCGCAGCGTGTCGGCGGCTTCAATAAGATACGCGGCAACCTCGTCGCCGCTCCAGTATTGGAGGGGATTGTTCAGTGTCATAAAAATCTCTTCGTGTGGGTGATTGCTTTGTTAAATCAGCGCGCTGGTAATGCGTTGCGTAACGCGCATTTGCGGCGCATCACGGTCATACAGGCTGTTGAGGCCGGGATAGGCCAGCAGTGTGCCGCCCTCATACTCAATAAAAGCATTGGCAGCGGTGACAATTTCGCGAATACTAACCGGTACTCCATCGAGGATGTAGCGGCTAGCCGCATCCACGCGGAGTCTTTTGCGCAACACGCGTTGCGCCTTTTCAACAAGCGGCGGTATGCATACTAATGTATGTTCTGGTGTTACTTGCAACTCTTGGCTGTTGTCAACGCGACAAGGCGCAGCAACGGCGTGTGCCGTGGTCATGATGTCTCTCCTTAATCTTTTATGTCGGGTGCGTGTTCGTACCCATTTTGACTTATTGTATCCAGAAAATGGATACAATGTCAAGGGGGTGCATAAAAATATTGCGCTAAACTGCGGTATTGCCTATGCATAACCCTATGCTGAGTCCGGGTACTATACGCGCAATTCGTGTCCAAAAAGGGATGAGTTTGCAAACTGTTGCCGAAAAAGCGGGGACGACAAAGTCGCAAATTGACAAGTTGGAAAAGGGTGAACGCCGCCTAACGGTTGACTGGCTGCTGCGGATTGCCGGGGCGCTGGGGGTTGAGGCGTCGCAAATGCTCGATTGCGCCGGAACGCCTGCGTCCTCGTTGCCGGTAGAGGGCGGGATGCTGCGCGACAATGTGTCCATGGCCTATGACGCAAGCGGCGTGCCGCGCTATCATAATTTACCCGTGGGCACGGCGACGCCGACAAAGGCGCTCGATCCGCTGCCGGTGTACGGCATGGTCGATGCGCTAACCGGAACGTTGCAGCACATGCGTGAAGCTGTCAGCTATATTCCCCGTCCGTCGGCGCTGGTCTCCTCGCGTCAGGCTTTTGCGGTGTATTGCCCTGATAATCGGCTCGAGCCACGCTATACCCCCGGTGATTTGCTGTTTGTTAATGCCGCGCGCCCGGTGACGCCGGGGTGTTTTGTCTGTTTGATTTTGAAAAACGATAGCGCGGTGCTGGGGCAGTTTGTGCGCCGCGATGTGCAGTATATCACCTTGAATCAGCTCAACCCGCAGCAGCCCATTCAGATAGAAGCCGCCGAGATTCGCCAGTTGGGGCGGATAGTGGGCAGTATGGAAAGTGCGTAGGGGCAAACGCTACCGACGTAAGAATTTCAGATATGGATAGGTGGGTCATCTCGACCAAAGCAAAACCGTTAGGTTTTGCGAAGTGGAGATATCTCCTCTAGATACAAAAAGATCCCTCCGCGCAGCCGCATAGCGGCTTTGGTCGGGATGACGTCACTTTTTGAATGGAATCGTATGGACTTATCCCTCCTCCTCGCCGAACGCCTCCTGCCGCTCTACGGCTATGTCCTCCTCGGCTTTCTCGCCGGGCGTTGGCTCAAGGTTAACCGCCAGGATATCGCCCGTATGCTGCTGTTCCTGATTGTGCCGTTGATGTTTTTTAGCTCTATAAGCGTTGCGCCGTTTGATATGCGCTATCTGCTATTACCGGTTGTCACGTTTTGCATGGCCGGGCTGATAACCGCTGCTGCCTTTCAACTCGTGCGGCCATTTTACACCGATGCCCACCGCTATCTGATTGCCTCAACAGCCGGAACGGGCAACACCGGCTATTTCGGTGTACCGGTTTTTCTGGCTGTTGCCGGGGCAGAAACGCTCGGTGTCTACATCCTTGCCATGATGGGGATAACGGTGTTTGAATCGGTTGTGGGGTATTATTTGATTTCCCGCGGGCGGCATACGGTGTCTGAAAGCCTTAAGAAGCTGCTGCGCTTGCCAACGCTCTATGCCGTTGCGGCGGGTTTGGTTGTCAACGCCATCGGCATTGAGGCGGGCGCAACCATCACCGCCTCTTTAGAGCAAATTCGCGGCGCCTATGTGATTTTGGGGATGATGATTGTCGGGTTAGGGCTATCAACCCTTCAGCGTTTTACCGTGGATATAAAATTCACCGCCTGCGTGTTTTTTCAGCGCTTTGCCCTCTGGCCGCTGCTCGGGTTAGCCGTGCTCTACGCCGATAGACACTGGCTGCATTTTTTCGATGCCATCAGCCATCAGGTGGTGTGGGTTTTGGCGATTGTGCCGCTGGCCGCGAACACGGTTGCCTTTGCAACGGAAGTCAATCTGCATCCGGAAAAGGTGGCAACGGCGGTGCTGCTGAGCACGCTGCTGGCGCTTTTGTTTATACCCTTGGTGTTGCCGCTGGGTGTGTAACCCTTTACGGCTTATGACCCCGCGCCCAGCGCGCCAGCGCGTTATAGGGCTGCTTCATCAGAATCTCTCCCAATTCGGCGGCGGCTTCTTTATCGCCCTCAACGCGGCGGCAATACAGTGAGTATATTCGATACGCCATGTTATCCGAAAACTCGTCGTGCAATGTTTTAAAATGGGTACAGGCCTCGCGGCGTTTACGGCTGGATCCATGAATATCATTCAGCGCCACCAGATAACGGGTGCGTTCTGCGTTCGGTTCGGCCTTAACAAGATACTCTAGGTCTTCTGAGCCCATAGTGCTGGTAATTGCGCTGGTGACGGGCGCGGCGCCGCCCACTTTATTGGCAATAACGTTGGCATAGCTGCGATAAAAGCGAATATCATTCTTGTCGTTCGTCCCTGCATCGCTATAGGCCTGATTCAGCGCCAGCAGTGCAGTTTGCGCCGCCGCGGCGGCATCAGTTTTTTGCAGGTTATACCAGTATAGCTGCGCCAGCAGCGTGTTGATTTTACCGTACAGCAGCTGCGTTTTATAAGGATGCGCATCTTTGACGGCCAAGGTTAACGCACCGGCGCGTTGCAATGCCCCCACATCAAATTGCGCTGCCGCCTCCTCATACAGCGCCTCAGCGCGGTTCAATCCTTTAGACAGGTAAGCGGCAACGCCGGGGCTGGAAAAAACAGCCGCGCTTAAAAAGCAAAGAATAAGGATGCGAAGAATGAATGCCATGATGCCTCCTGTGTGCATCCTGTTTACCGCTGCAACCGCATCGTTGATACCACAAAAAAAGACGGCGGCGGGGATGCCGCCGCCGTTAGGCGGGTTGGAGGGGTGGGGCGTCAGGTGTTGGAGACGCCCAGCATGGTTTCAAAGGCCGCTCTGTCCGTTGCGTTCAGTGTTGTGGAAATCACGGCACCGTTATCGGCGGAGGTTAAGTCTGCTTGGATCATCCCGTTTTGCAGCATAACAACGCTGTAATTTAAT